>CP126168.1:3577500-3741076 GCA_032881465.1 Parvibaculaceae bacterium PLY_AMNH_Bact1 | reverse complement strand
CTAGCTCTGACGCCAGGGCAGACCTGCCGCTTTCCATCCATTTGAGCGCCCTCGATGACGCTCATCATCCAAATCACCTTCAAACCCGCCAGCTACATTGTGGGCCGCTTTAAACCCGGCAGTGGTCATCGCAACCGCAGCCGACCGGGACCGCACGCCTGAGCGACAGAGAAAAAACAGATTGCTTCCCTTCGACGCCCCAACTTCCTTCAGTGCTTGCTCAACCGTGGCGGCAAACTCTTCGTTGACGGTCATCGTGGGAAAAGTCTGCCACTCAATGCAGAACAATTCTTTCTCCAGCGCCGATGTATCAGGCACGCCGACGAACGACCATTCCGCGTTGGTCCGGACATCAATCAGAACAGAGTCTTTATCTTCGAGGAGAACACGCCAAGCTTCCTCGACAGTGACATCACCTGCATAGTCCGAAGGACGTCGTCCTTCAATCAATGCAGGTTGTGTTGATGTTCCACTGCCGCCCATGTGCTCCGCATCTCTCCCCTTAAGTACAGGCCGACCAAACCTGTCACCGTTCCAGCACAACGGCGCTCTTCGACTGAGTCCGATCTTGGGTCGGACTGTCGCCTCTAAAGTAAATACTTTGGACGTCTCGGGTTTTGGAAAATGAATACTTTAAAACAGGTAATCACTACTTACAAACCAAGTAATCATTGCCGTCAACCGAGGCTGATAACCATACTGGGAGACGACGAAAGTGGCAAGTAGCCTGTGGACGAATCCGTCAAAAAAAGTTTGCAAGAGTCCGCATGCACGACGTTTAAGGCGCAAGCTGTTGCAAAACGCACACGCCATGTCACTTACACGACAAAAATTTGACCGCTCTAAATCGGCTTGTGCAAGCCGATTTATGTTGATCACAAAATGTAGCGATTTAAACCCGTGCACCTACTAGACGCATCATCACGTTGTGTTTGTCACTGACGCTCATGCGTTTGCGCAAAACAAAACCCCGAAACCATAGAGGTTGTCGGGGTCGTTTCGGATCGCGCTGAGCGCTCTATCCTTTATTTAACAGATACTTGGAGGAAATCCCTCAAGCACCAATTGCTTTGACGCGCTGGGCCAGACGGGAGACTTTCCGAGACGCTGTGTTTTTGTGCAGGATCCCTTTTTGCGCGCAGCGCATGATTTCCGGCTGAGCAGCTTTGAGAGCGTCGTTTGCTGCCGACTGATCGCCTGCCGCAATGGCCTCTTCGACTTTGCGAACCTGCGAGCGCATCTGTGTGCGGCGGTTCTTGTTTACAGCGGTGCGACGCTCAATCTGGCGGATCGCTTTTTTTGCCGACTTGGTATTGGCCATCGGTCGTGTCCGTTTCTCGCAAACGCTCTGTCTATCGGTAGATCAGAGCTGGGTTCTGGCGGTGAATTCATGTCACACGGCCCGGCAGCTCGATAAGATGCCCGGTCATGAGAGAGCGGGCGTTATACAAGGGCCTCAAAGGTCCGTCAACAACCCATTTGGCGCCAATTTCTGCCGATTTTTTGCCGTCAAACGCGGGCCTACCGGTTTTTGGCCTCTATCGGTTTTTGAATTGGGGCGTGCGCTTGTCGACGAAGGCTGCCATGCCTTCAGACTGATCTTCTGTCGCAAAGAGCGAGTGGAACACACGGCGCTCAAACTGAATGCCTTCGTTCAACGTCACTTCGTACGCGCGGTTCACGGCCTCCTTGGCCATCATCGCCACAGGCAGGGATTTGGACGCAATGGTTTCAGCTGCTTTCAGCGCCTCTTCCAAAAGAGACTCTTTTGGCACTACCCGGCTCACCAGGCCCGCGCGTTCTGCTTCATCGGCTTCCATCATGCGACCCGTAAGGCACATCTCCATGGCTTTCGACTTACCAACAAACCGGGTGAGACGCTGAGTACCCCCAATTCCTGGAATGACGCCTAAGTTGATTTCGGGCTGACCAAACCGGGCATTATCACCCGCAAGGATGAAGTCGCACATCATCGCAAGCTCGCATCCACCGCCAAGCGCATAGCCGGAAACAGCAGCAATGGTCGGTGTGCGGCAGTCTGCGATCTGACCGGCTTTTGCAAAGAGATCCTCTTTATAGACATCCATGTAGGATTTGGGCTGCATCTCTTTGATGTCAGCGCCAGCGGCAAACGCCTTCTCCGATCCGGTAACGACAATGCATCCGATCGCCTCGTCGGCGTCATAAACCGCCACCGCTTCGACCAGTTCATCAACCAATTGATTGTTCAGCGCGTTCAGCGCTTCTGGTCGATCCAGGGTAATGAGACCGACCTTGCCACGTGTTTCTGTCTTGATCGTCTCATAGGCCATGATGGTGCACCCTCTTCACTTTATGTTTCATCCGCTGGGGTTGGTTGCATCCAACCCTAGAATCTTTATGGCGCTTGTTGCGAACTGCAAAACCGGTGATCCACTTTTGCTGCAACAAGCTTTAGCGCTGACAAGACGGGCAATAGAAGCTCGACCGACCGCTCTGAACAATGCGCGCCACCCTAGCGGTGCAGCCCTTTGTGAGACAAGCCTCCCCTTCACGTCCGTAAATCTGAAAGCGGTGTTGAAAGTAGCCAAGTTCGCCGTCGGCTTGCGCATAATCACGGAGTGTCGAGCCCCCGGCCTCAATGGCTTCATTAATAACGTCGCGGATTATTGGGGCTAACCGTTCAGCCCGCAGGGGAGGCTTGGGTCCTTTGCCGGCAATTGTCGCTGCGGTGCGTTTGGGTGAGATGCGGGCACGATAGAGCGCCTCGCATACATATATGTTGCCCAAGCCCGCCACGACCCGCTGATCGAGCAGGGCTGATTTGATGGGTGTCTTCTTTCCCCGCAAAGCGTCCGCCAAGCTAACAGCCGAAAACGCGTTGCCATTCGGCTCCGGCCCTAATCCCGCCAAGTGCTTTGACTGCGCCAGGGTCTCTTCTGCGATCAGGTCCATATATCCAAACCTGCGATGGTCGGAATAGACGATGCGTGTGCCGCCTTCCATGTGAAACACCACATGGTCATGCTTTCCCGTCCCATCTGGCGCTGCCTTGCTTCCGTCATGAGTGAAGGTGCCCGGCACGTTCTCAACGCCTTCTGGCGGGCAGATGGTAAATCGCCCAGACATGCCTAGGTGAGACAACAGGACCTGGCCGTTTTGCAGGTGAATGAGCAGATATTTGGCCCGGCGGCTGAGGCTGGTGACACATTGCCCGGAGACCTGCTTCGCAAACCCTCTTGGGAAGGGAAACCGCAGATTGGGGCGGCGAACCTCCAAACGGTCAATCACTTTCCCATCCATGGAGGGTTCAAGCCCTCTTCGGACGGTTTCAACTTCAGGGAGTTCAGGCATGAGATCTGATCCGTCCAGCAGCACGTCCAAGGCACGCGTCGAAAGGGCACATTAAGAAAGAAGGGCGCAAAGTAGCGCGGTTCTGCCGCTTCCGCTATGGTCCGGCGCCAGGAACATTTGCTACGCAAAATGTTCCCAGTTGTTTTCTTTTCGCCATTCCGGACGAAAAACCGGCCAGGTCTGATTTGGCACTTTTTCTGGAATGGCTTCAGGCTAAGTATTTTTTATGACGTCCGCCGACCCAGACAAATATGCTGATGACAGCAGAGCCAAGCATTTCGGGTTCAAGCCAGTTTCCGAAGAGGAAAAAACACGGCTGGTTTATTCCGTCTTCGAAAAGGTCGCCGATCGCTATGATCTGATGAATGACCTTATGACGGTGGGCCTTCACCGGGCCTGGAAACAGGCCATGGTCGACAAGCTGGCACCCCCACGGAATAATCGCCCCTGGCACCTAATCGACGTCGCAGGCGGCACCGGTGACATCGCCTTTCGCGCGCTGGATCGCGCTGGACCAAACGCCCAAGTCACAGTTTGCGATATCAATGATCACATGCTTGAGGTGGGACGGTCCCGCGCTGATGAGCTGGGCTATTCAGACCGCACGGAATTCATCTGCGGCGACGCGGAGACGCTCCCTTTCCCTGACCGGCATTTTGATGCCTATTCCATTGCGCTGGGCATTCGCAATGTCACCCGTATGCAAAACGCCCTGAGCGACGCTTACCGGGTTCTCAAACCAGGCGGGCGGTTTGTGGTTTTGGAAATGTCGCACATGGTCACGCCTGAACTGCAGCAGGTGTATGACTTCTTGTCGTTCAATGCGATCCCGCCTATTGGCAAAGCGGTGACCGGCGATGCAGGCCCCTATCAATATCTTATCGAAAGCACCCGCCAGTTTCCGAAACCCGATGTCTTTAAGACCATGATTGAAGATGCCGGTTTTGAGAATGTTCAGTATCAAAGCTTGAGCGGTGGCATTGTCGCCCTTCATTGGGGCTGGCGGATTTAAATCCATGGGCACGTTTCGCAACATGATCCGACTTGTGCGTGCTGGCCGCGTGATGGCACGCTATGATGCGTTGTTTCCGCCAGAGTTCGAAGACGATGTTCCAGCGGTTGTGAAAATCGGCCGTTCCCTCGCCTCAGTCCGCTTCCCTTGGGAACCCAAACCCGATGCAAGCAACGATGATGCAGAACGACTGTCCACCGCCTTGCAGGTATTGGGCCCGTCCTACATCAAACTCGGGCAGTTTCTGGCAACCCGTGCGGACATAATCGGACCCGAGCTTGCGGGCGACCTAGCGCTCCTTCGCGACAAGCTGCCTCCCTTCGATCAGACCGTCGCCATCAAGACGATTGAGAGCGACCTTGGCCAAAAGGTGGATGATCTTTTTGTCGATCTTGGTGAGCCTGTCGCGGCGGCTTCTATTGCGCAAGTTCACAAAGCAACCATTGCAGATGCGGAACGTTCCGAGGGAGACCGTCCTGACGGGCTCGCCTATCGCCCTGTCGCGGTCAAAGTGCTGCGCCCAGACGTGGAGAAACGGTTTGCTGCTGACCTTGAAAGTTTCTTCTGGGTTGCGCGCCTGATTGAGCGACTCCAGCCGTCCGCCCGACGTCTGCGACCTGTCGAAGTTGTGCAAACGCTGGCGGACAGTGTGGCGCTTGAGATGGATCTGCGTCTTGAGGCAGCCGCCATGTCGGAGATGGCGCAAAATACGGCAGGCGATAAGCATTTCAGGGTTCCAGAAATAGACTGGGAACGCACGGCGCGGCGCGTCATGACCATGGAATGGATTGACGGCATTCCCGCCAGCGATGCAGAAGCGGTTGCGGCAGCCGGTCACGATATGGCGGAGCTCGGCACACGGGTGATCCAGACCTTCCTGACACACGCGCTGAGAGACGGCTTCTTTCACGCGGACATGCATCAGGGGAACCTGTTTGTCGACAAGGATGGATCGCTGGTCGCTGTTGATTTCGGAATCATGGGCCGCCTTGATCAACGGTCACGGCGGTTCCTCGCCGAGATCCTGTTTGGATTTGTTAGACGCGACTATCGACGGGTCGCTGAAATTCACTTCGAAGCCGGATATGTTCCTGAAGACAAGAATGTCGATACATTTGCCCAGGCGCTGCGCTCCATTGGTGAACCTATCTTTGGAAAAGACGCCAAAGATGTCTCTATGGGCCGCCTGTTGGCGCAGCTCTTCCTTGTCACCGACCAGTTTGACATGGAGACACGGCCTGAGCTGATCCTGCTTCAGAAAACGATGGTGGTGGTTGAAGGCGTCGCGCGTCATTTCGATCCCGAACATAATATATGGGACAGCGCAGAACCCATCCTCGCCGCTTGGATGGCCGAGCGTCTTGGACCTGAAGGCATGATCCAGGACGCAACTGACGGGGCGGCAGCACTCGGCCGTGTTGTCAGCCATCTGCCAGATTTTATTGACCGGGCTGAAAAAACAGCGCGCCTGGTAAGCGATAACATTGACGGTGACGGGATCAGGTTGCATCCCAGCACCGCTGATGCCATTGGCAGAGCACAAAGGACTGAGGCAGCCTGGAGCCGCTCGGCTTTGTGGGTCGCAGCACTGGCACTCGTTGCATTGGCAGTCACACAAATACTTTAGATCTGCCTTCATCCGAACTTTCAGCTCTGGACGACAAACCCCACCTCTTCCCCTAAGCTCTCATTCCCTTTTCAGCTATTGGCTTTGGAGATGACATGAAGGTTCTGGTTCTGGGTGCAGGTGGTATGGGTGCAAAGGCTGCTGAGACTGTTGCGCAGTTTGATGAGATTTCCACCCTCACCGTCACAGACCTGGATTTTGAGTGCGCCGGCACGATCGCCAAAAAGTGCGGACCAAAGGCAAGCGCCCTCAAATTGGATGTCACGGACACGAATGCCCTTCACGGTGCTCTTAATGAGGCCGATGCGGTGCTCAATTGCGTTGGTCCGTTTTTTCGGTTCGGCGTGCCCATTCTCACCGCCGCGATTGAGACAGGGACGCCCTATTTCGACATTTGCGACGACCCAGAGCCAACGCTTGAAATGCTCGCCTTGGACGAAAAGGCCAAGGCCCGAAATATGCTGGCCATTGTTGGCATGGGAGCAAGTCCTGGCATTTCCAATCTGCTTGCAGCCAAAACATGCAGAGCTCTCGATGAGATTGATCATCTCATCACCGGTTGGAGCCTTGATGATGATGCGGACGGGCCTATTGGCGATCTAGATCTCAGCGAAGAAGGCGGGGACGCCGCCTTCGTCCATTGGATGGAACAATGTTCCGGCAATGTCACAAGCTGGGTTGATGGCAGGCTCACATCCGTGAAACCCCTGCAACCTTTAAAAGTGACCTATCCCGGTATCGGAAAACGAACCCTCTGGACCGTCGGCCATCCGGAACCCGTTACACTTCCCTTGACCTTCCCTCATGTTGCCAAGGCGTCCAATGCCATGGTGCTCAACAGGCTGGATGCGATCGGGTTGAAAGATCTGTCCCGCCGCATTGATGCGGGCCGCATCACAATCGACGAGGCAGCTGCAGAAATTTCCGGCTCCATAGGAAAAGAGAGCGGCTCAGCCTTTCAATCCTTTGTCGCCTGGATCGTGTCTAAAGTTTCCGGTCCAAAGTTTCCGTCCCTCTTTGCCCTCGCAGAAGGCCGGACCGACGGCCGCCCCTCAATCGCCACGGCAGCCATCACCGCTCTGCCGAAAGATGGCATGGCGGGTATCACCAGCGTGCCGCTTGCTGTGGCTTTGAAACTCTTTATTGAAGGCAAAATCGCGGGCACAGGCGTCAAAGCGCCGGAGGCTGTTATTGACCCAGACGTCTTTTTTGCAACTTTCCACCCCCATTGTGTGATGCCAAGTGCGGTTTTGCCGGAGAAACTGGTCTCATTTACCGTGACTTGACCCGATTTCGCGTCCTTTCGCTCTAACGGGAAATTGATCTACACAAAGTCACCGTGAAACCCTATATTCTCCAGCAACAGATTGCATTGGTAAGCTGATGTCCAGCGAACCCCGTGCTTTCCAGGAGTTTCACATATGTCCTCACCTGTGTCCCCACCGGGCCAGAGCCTGAACGGTCGCCGCATCTTGCTGATCATTGGCGGCGGCATTGCAGCTTACAAGAGCCTCGAGCTGATCCGACGGTTGCGCGAACGTGGCGCAAGCGTCCGGGCAATTATGACACAGGCCGCTGGTGAGTTTGTGACACCGCTCTCCGTCTCTAGCCTTACGGAAGACGTGGTCTACCAATCTCTGTTTGATCTCACCCAGGAAAGTGAGATGGGCCATATTCAACTTTCGCGGGACGCAGACCTCTTAGTGGTGGTGCCCGCCACGGCTGACCTTATGGCCAAGATGGCCGGTGGTCTTGCAAGCGATCTCGCCACAACCGCACTCCTAGCAACTGACAAGCCTGTCCTCGTCGCGCCCGCAATGAATGTGCGCATGTGGGATCATGCGGCGACCCAGCGCAACCTTGCTACACTCCGAGGTGATGGCATTCACTTTGTCGGTCCCAATGATGGGGATATGGCGTGCGGCGAATTTGGCCTGGGCCGCATGGCAGAGCCGATGGAGATTGTCCAAGCCATTGAAGAGTTGCTGGCAAACCCTGCCGACCGGCCTCTTTCAGGCAGATCGGCGCTGGTAACATCCGGCCCTACTCATGAACCGATTGATCCGGTGCGCTACATTGCAAACCGATCATCTGGCAAACAAGGCCATGCGATCGCTGCAGCTCTTGCCAGGCTTGGCGCCGACACCACGCTAGTTGCGGGGCCGACGACCCAAGCTGATCCCGTTGGCGTTCACGTGAAACATGTGGAGACGGCACGCGAAATGCTCGCAGCCTGCGAAGCCGCGCTGCCGACAGACATTGCGGTCTGCACGGCCGCCGTTGCAGATTGGCGTGTGGATCAAAGTGCCAACCAAAAGATGAAAAAGGATGGCAGCGGCACCCCCCCCGCGCTCGCCCTCGTAGAAAATCCCGACATTCTAAGAACGATCTCCCAGCATGCGAGCCAGCGCCCTGGACTCGTGATCGGCTTTGCAGCCGAAACAGAAAATGTTGTCGATTACGCACAAGCTAAAAGGACGCGCAAAGGGTGTGACTGGATCATCGCCAATGATGTGTCTCCTGGCACAGGGATTATGGGTGGCGACATGAACAGCGTTCATCTCATTACCGCCGATGCCCATGAAGACTGGCCTTCAATGTCGAAGGCAGATGTTGCGCAGCGCCTGGCGCTTCGCGTCGCAGATCACTTTTAAGGATTGAAAATGAGTTTTTCGGAAGTTTCCGTCCCCGTCCAACGTTTGCCTCATGGCCGCGACTTACCGCTGCCAGAATATCAAACGGAGGGCGCTGCAGGCCTTGACCTGCAGGCAGCTATTGCGGAAGACGAAAAGGTGATCCTTGCGCCGGGCACGCGCGAAATGATCCCGACCGGTCTCGCGATGGCGCTGCCTCATGGATATGAAGCGCAGATCCGTCCACGCTCGGGCCTCGCCGCTAAGAACGGTGTGACTGTGATCAACTCGCCGGGCACGATCGATTGCGATTATCGCGGCGAGGTGAAGGTTGTTCTGATCAACCATGGACAAAACCCTTTGGTGATCACGCGGGGAATGCGCATTGCGCAAATGATTATCGCGCCTGTGACCCGAGGTGTTTTTGAGGAACATGACAGCCTGCCGGAAACTGACCGAGGTGCCGGTGGCCATGGTTCAACCGGTATGGGCTCAACAGGCACGGGCGGCGCTTGAGCGCGGCAAGAGGAAGGGCAGCAAACAGTGCGACTATCGAAAAAAACACTCCTGGCTCTTGAAGCGGTTTTGGATGTTGCTGTCAATGCACGGCCCGACCCGGTTCAATCGAAAGACATTACACGGCGGCAGGGCATCCCTCAGCGCTATCTCGAACAGGTCATGCAACAATTGGTGCATGCAAACATTCTCAAAGGTGTGCGGGGGCCGAAGGGCGGATACCGCCTTGCGCGCGAACGGCGACGGATTTCCATGGGCGATATTGTACGGATCGTGGGCGCCATGGAACTGGCGGATGAGCCTCGCGACACACCCTCTATCTTGAGTGAAAAGGTGATCGGTCCCATATGGGATACAATACAAACAGACATGATGGAAAAGCTTGATGCCGTGACTATCGAAGACCTTTGCCGCAACGCGGCTGAGGTCGGTGCTGATGGCGAGATTAAGAGCGACGCAGACTTTACGATTTAGAACAACTCACGGAAGATGAGTGATCTTCTCACACAGGGAGCAAGACTATGAGCCAGGCAGACAGCAAGCCAGGACGCGGCCGCATCTACGACAATATCACTGATACAATCGGCAACACGCCTCTGGTGCGGTTGAACAAACTCGCCAAAGAAAGAAACGTCAAAGCAGACATTCTTCTGAAGCTTGAGTTTTTCAATCCCTTAGCCAGCGTCAAAGACCGCATCGGCGTTGCTATGATTGAAGACCTGGAGAGCCGCGGTCTACTCACTCCTGAGACAGTTATTGTTGAGCCCACGTCCGGAAACACGGGCATCGCACTTGCTTTTGTTTGCGCGGCGAAAGGCTACCGCCTGATCCTCTGCATGCCGGAAAGCATGTCGATTGAACGGCGGAAAATGCTGGCACTCTTAGGCGCAGAGCTGGAACTTACGCCTGCCGACAAAGGCATGAAGGGGGCCCTTGCCCGCGCTGAAGAACTGCTCAACGAGTATCCCAATTCGGTCATGCCTCAGCAGTTTGATAACCCGGCAAACCCAGCCATTCATCAGCGCACCACGGCTGAAGAAATCTGGAATGATACAGATGGCGCGGTTGACGTTGTGATTTCAGGTGTCGGGACCGGCGGCACGTTTACCGGTGTTGGGGCGACGCTCAAAGAGAAGAAACCGTCATTCAAAATGATCGCGGTTGAGCCAGAGGACAGTCCGGTCCTTTCGGGCGGCGCGCCGGGCGCACACAAAATTCAAGGGATTGGTGCCGGTTTTGTGCCCGGTAATCTGGATAGCGCACTCATTGATGATGTGGTTACTATCGGCAATGAAACGGCTTTTGAGATGGCGCGTCGCGTGGCGAAAGAAGAAGGAGTGCCGGTCGGTATCTCTTCGGGTGCTGCCATCGCCGCGGCGCTCGAAATCGGAAGTCGCGTCGACATGGAAGGCAAAACCATTGTCGTGATCATTCCGTCTTTTGCAGAACGCTATCTTTCAACGGCGCTCTTTGATGGGCTCTAAGTTCATTCAAACAATCTGAGTTGGAAACCAGGCCCGGTATTACCCAGCCTGGTTTTCTTTTGCCTCGAACGCTTTGAAGGGAAAACAAGGCCCACAAAGCGTTCTAGTTTGGTGAGCTGCCGCATTTTCGAACCGCGAAAGTAAAGTCACTTTCGCTGAAAATGCTCTAGGAAAACCCGAGGCCAGCCTCAACAGCTATGTCTCTGGCGTCCAACTCTTCGCCACAGTCGGAACAGACCATCTTTCCCTGAACAATGTTGCCGCATTTCTCGTGGCGGCGAACGATGGGCGCCCCGCGCTCATCGACCATGTGTTTGTCACCCCATTGCACAATCGAAAGCACAACTGGATAGAGTTCAAAGCCACGTTCGGTAAGACGGTATTCTTCCCGCACTGGGGCTTCGCCGTAGGGAACCTTTTTCAATACGCCTTCATCGACAAGCTTTTTCAGACGGTCCGCCAGCACGTGACGGGTGATGCCGAGGCTTGCCTCAAAATGCTCGAACCGTCTCAGCCCCACAAAACAATCGCGCAGGATCATCAAGGTCCACCGGTCGCCGATCACGGACAGAGTCCGAGCAACCGAACAGGGCTCATCTTTGAGGTCACGCCAGCGCATGTGTTTCGTCCTTTTCTCGCATCCTTGAGAAACTAGCTTGACAAGTTCCGAATTGGAACCCACTTTGCGATATAAGTTCTAAAAAGGAACTTATCTAATTGAGCGGTAGCGGGAGACGATAAATGGCTGAAAGACAAGCAATTCTGGTCATAGGGGCAGGCGACGCCACAGGTGGCGCGATCGCCAAACGCTTCGCCAGAGAAGGGTTCGAAGCCTGCGTCGTGCGCCGGAATGGCGACCAGCTGGCACCTTTGGTGGATGAAATCACTGCAGCTGGGGGCAAGGCCCACGCCTTTGGTCTGGACGCACGCAAAGAAGACCAGATGATCGAGCTTGTTGAAAAGATCGAGTCTGACATCGCTCCCATTGAAGTCGCGGTCTTTAACATTGGCGCCAACGTGAACTTCCCGATTACGGAGACCACATCACGGGTCTATTTCAAAGTGTGGGAAATGGCCTGTTTCTCAGGCTTCCTCATGGGTCGCGAAGTCGCCAAAAAAATGCTGCCACGAGAACGGGGCACCATGCTCTTTACCGGCGCCACGGCGAGTGTCCGGGGCGGGTCTGGGTTCTCCGCGTTTGCCGGTGCGAAACACGCACTTCGCGCCCTTTCGCAAAGCCTCGCCCGCGAACTTGGCCCCAAAGGCATTCATGTTGCCCACCCGATCCTTGATGGCGCCATCGACACAGAGTGGATCGCAGAGAACTTCCCTGAGCGCTACGCGTTGAAGGATCAGGACGGCATCCTCAAGCCTGACCATATCGCCGACGCCTACTGGAACATTCACTGCCAACCCAGGGATGTGTGGACCCATGAACTGGACCTCCGCCCCTGGATGGAAACTTTTTGACGGAGAAAAAACTAATGACCGGCACAGACATAACGGGCACTGACAAAATCAGTTTCGAAGTACGCGGACATGTGGCCCTTATCGGGATCAACCGGCCTGACAAGATGAATGCGTTTGACGCAGACATGCTGGTGGGAATTGACCGCGCCTACATGCATCTCCATACAAATGATGATCTACGCGCAGGCGTGCTTCATGGCCATGGCAAAGCATTCACAGCCGGGCTGGACCTCATGTCGGTTGCAGGCTCGCTGTCAGAAGAAGGCAGAGGACGCCCGGATGACCAGCTGGACCCATATGGCCTCGAAACAGAACCCTGCTCCAAACCGGTCGTTATGGCTGCACATGGACGTTGCTATACGTTGGGAATTGAACTTGCCCTTGCTTCCGACATCTGTGTCGCGGCAGAAGGAACCATCTTCGCACAGCTCGAAGTAGCACGTGGTATCTTTCCTTTTGCCGGCGCCAGCTGGCGGTTTGCGGAGCAATGTGGCTGGGGAAATGCGATGCGCTATGTTCTGACCGCCGATCAATTTGATGCCGAAGAAGCACTTCGTATCGGATTGGTGCAGGAAGTTGCCGCACCAGACCAGGTTCTGAACCGGGCAGTCGAGCTTGCAACCCGGATCGCCACTATGGCACCACTTGGCATCAGGACAACACTTGGGCACGCACGCAAGGCTGCACTAGAAGGAGAAGCCGCAGCCTATGCTGATGTGGCGCCACAGCGGGTGAAGGTGTTTGCAAGTGAAGATGTTAAAGAAGGCATCACCGCGATGATGGAGCGACGTGAGCCACAGTTTCAGGGACGCTAAAGCCAAGGGGAATAAAATGGGAAAGACAGTCGACTTTATTTTCGATTTCGGGAGTCCGAACGGATATCTCAGCCATAAGCTGGTGCCAGAGATCGAGGCGCGTACCGGAGCCACATTCAACTACATTCCAGCACTGCTGGGTGGCATTCATAAGATTACCAACAACCAGCCACCGATGATTGCGTTTGGGGGTGTGAAGGGAAAACTTGAATATGAACAGCTTGAGACGCAGCGTTTCATCAAGAAGCACAAACTCGACAAGTTCAAATTCAATCCGCACTTCCCGGTTATCACACTTTTGATCATGCGCGGTCTGATTGCCGCGGAGATGGACGGCAAGAAGATGGAGTATATTGACGTGGTCGCCAACGCCATGTGGGAAGATGAGCAGAAAATGGACGATCCAGAAGTGGTTGCCAAAGTGCTCGCTGCAGGTGGTCTTGATGCGGAACGGCTCCTAGCCCGAACGCAGGAACAAGACGTGAAGCAAAAGCTGATTGAGAATACCGAAGCAGCAGCGAACCGAGGTGTCTTCGGTATTCCTTTCTTCTTTGTCGGTGATGAAGGCTTTTTTGGCAAAGACCGGTTGGCCCAAGTGGAAGAAATGCTGATGGAAGGCTGACGCCGCTGCGTCAAGCAGGATCAGCAAGGTGCTTTGCAAAAGACGGGCGGTTCATTGGAACTGCCCGTTTCTTATTTTGGTTCCAACGATCTCTCGCCTGGAGGCTGGAACTGTTCTCCATTACTCCTTATGTAGACGGTCATCTCTGCATAGGGTCGTGCGCATCAAAAGGAATTTCCCATGAATGCTCCCTCTAACTCTGCCGTCTTCACACCCGAAAACGGCAAGTGGCACCCTGCGCCTCAAAGCATGGGACCATTTGGTGGCATGCATGGCGGCGCGGTTTCAGGCCTCCTGACCGGAGAGCTTGAAATACTTGCGAGCAAAGCAGGTCATGGTCCTGCAATCTCGGCAGCTGTCTATCTCTTGCGCCCTGCCCCCGCGACGCTTGTTGAAACGCGGCCCACAGCGGTGCGCGAAGGCGGCCGTGTCGCTGTGTATGAAAATGAACTATGGGCCAACGACAAACTCCAGGCCAAAGCCTCTATATGCTTTCTAAAGGGCGTGCCGGACGGGTCGGAAATCACCGGCATCTCTGAGGCCATCCAGGGAAGCGTTCCCGATACAGCGCTGCTTGATCCTGCCGATGTGCCCAAATGGCAGTTTCCCCGCGAACCGATGGCAGAGTCCTTTCTGAACGCGGTCGACATTCGCGAAGATGAGGAAGGCACCATCTGGATACGCGCGACGCGCCCCTTGTTCGACGAAGCAACGCTGTTTGCGTCCACAATCAGCTTTGCTGATTTCTCGACCCTCTTCTCAGTTGTCGCCACCGGAGGACGCCCCAATGCAGGAGGGTGGCCGAATGCAGATCTCTCCATGCACCTGTCACGCTTGCCGGTCGGCCCGTGGATCGGCATCAAAACGCGCTCAGACTGGTTTTCCGATGGGCGGGGCATGACAGAGTCAGAAATCCATGATGTCTACGGGCGGATTGGTCGCTCAACGCAAGCGGTTGTCCTGGCGCCAGCGCCAAAGTCTTGATGGTATTGCAATTGACATTTGCTGCTGATCGTGGCGGATAGAGGTTCGCTCGCACACTGGAGAGACGTATGGCTTTCAATGACGATCAGCTGGAACGCTACGCGCGACACATTGTGCTGAAGGAAATTGGCGGTCCCGGACAACAGAAGCTGATGCAATCAAAAGTGCTTGTTGTTGGGGCGGGGGGCCTTGGCTCGCCACTGTTGCTTTATCTTGCAGCCGCCGGTGTGGGCACGATTGGCATCATCGACGATGATCATGTGTCGCTCTCCAATCTGCAGAGACAGGTTGTGCACGGCACGCAAGATGTGGGGCGTGCCAAGGTTGAAAGTGCGGCGGATGCTATTGCGCGCGTCAACCCGGATGTTTCCGTGATCACCCATGAAGCACGGCTCAATGCCACCAACGCGACAACGCTCATTGGACAGTATGATCTGGTCGCCGACGGTTGCGATAATTTCCCGACACGGTTTCTTGTCAACGACGCCTGCTACTTTGCGAAAGTGCCGCTGGTCTCAGCTGCGGTGGGTCGCTTTGACGGGCAACTCAGCACGTATAAAGGATATGAATCCGATGCGGACGGTGTGCCGCTTCCCACCTATCGCGATTTTGTCCCCTCAGCACCGGCGGACGGCCTCGTGCCAACCTGCGAGGAAGCGGGCGTTCTCGGTGCTCTCACTGGTGTCATGGGGTCCATGCAGGCGCTTGAAGTGATCAAGGAGCTGACCGGCACTGGCACCGGTCTCGCCGGAAAACTCTTGATCTATGACGCGCTGGATGCCCGGGTACGCACGATCACCCTGCGCCACGATCCAGCCAATCCACTCACCGGGAACAATCCGACGATCAAAGATCTGTCGGCACATGCGGGCTAGCCCGCCTTTGTCTTATCGCGTTTTCGAACCACAAAAGTCTGCAACTTTTTCTGAAAACGCTTTGGTCAGAGTATTGCCGGGATCACCCTGTCTGGAGGCTTGTGTCCGTCGACCCAGGTGCGGATGTTGATCAGCACCTTCTCGCCCATCTCCGACCGGCCTTCGATTGTTGCTGATCCCATGTGGGGGAGCAGAACAACTTTGCGGTGATTGATGAGGGACGGGTTCACTGCGGGCTCCTGCTCAAACACATCGAGCCCCGCGCCGGCAATCTGCTCATTCTCCAATGCGCGGACGAGCGCGTTCTCATCAATCACCTCGCCGCGCGCGGTATTCACAATGTAGGCTTCGGGCTTCATCAGCTTCAATCGCCGGGAATTGAGAAGGTGATAGGTCGCTGGCGTGTGCGGACAATTGATGGACAGAATGTCCACCTGTCCCAGCATGTGATCGAGACTTTCCCAATAGGTCGCGCCAAGTTCTTCTTCGACCGCCGCATTCACCGCATGTCGGTTGTGATAGTGGATCTCGAGGCCGAACGCCTTCGCACGCCGCGCCACAGCCTGCCCAATGCGCCCCATACCGAGAATGCCCAACTTCTTGCCCCAGATACGTCGGCCCAACATCCAGGTTGGCGACCAGCCGATCCAGGTGGCCGCACGCTCCTGGAGATAGTCGACCCCTTCTACCAGACGCCGTGGCACAGAGAGGATCAAGGCCATGGTCATGTCGGCTGTGTCTTCTGTCAAAACACTCGGCGTATTGGTGACGGTGATGCCCCTGGTAATTGCACTTTCCACATCAATATTGTCGACGCCGGTTCCAAACTGAGCAATCAGGCGAAGCCTGTCGCCCGCCTGAGCCAGAAGCCGACCATCAATACGGTCTGTCACGGTGGGCACCAGAACGTCCGCCTCACGCATGGCGTTTGCCAGCGCCGATTGGCTCATGGGCTCGTCGCTCTCGTTGAGCCTTGTGTCAAACAATTCGCTTAAACGCGTTTCGATGGCATCCGGCAATTTGCGGGTGACGATAACTAGAGGCTTTTCGGGCTGATTGGCCATGAAGCGAGGATGCCTTTCTGAACTACCAAGATCTCCTGTCTAGCAGAGCCCGCATCTTGTCGCAAAGACCCGCGGCGCGCGCTCCCCGCCTTGACCCTTTCGACGCCCGCTTGCATAAGGGTAAAGGTGATTCATTCAGTGGCTCAAAAGCGAGGATTTCCCGTGCGCGTGGCGCAATCTTTTTCTTCCCTGAACCCCATGCTCTGGGCCGGCGGCTTGGCCGTTGCACTCGTCCTGACGTCATTTGGCGGATGGGAGACGGGCGTGCGCGCAGAAGACCGGCCCGTTGGTGTTGAGACTGGGCTGCCACTGCCCCGATTTGTGAGCCTTAAGGCCAATAAGGTGAATGTACGCGTCGGCCCGAGCCGCACTCATCCGGTTCGCTGGGTCTATCAGCGCAAAGGCCTGCCTATTGAGATATTGGCAGAGTTCGAAAATTGGCGCCGCGTCCGCGACATGGATGGGGATGTAGGATGGATCTATCACACGCTATTGGACGGGCGACGTCATGGACTCGTCAGACCCTCAAGCGGTGAGGAAACCGCCACGCTCTTTTCAGGGCCTGGTGGTACCGGCGAAACCATCGCTGCGGCTGAATCTAATGTGGTGGTCGCCCTTGAGGCGTGTGGGACTGACTGGTGCCTGGCGCAAGCGGGCGGTTATGCCGGCTGGATCGCGAAGCAGGATCTCTGGGGCGTCTATGCAGTTGAGCGCTTTGAATAAGGGAGAGTGGTTTTAATCCAAATCACCGCTTAGCGCAGACCGAACCGACTTATTGAGACCCGCCGCATGGGCATAGTTCTCATGTCCGATGCCCACCGACACAACAATGTCTCCATTCTTGAAGCTCTCGGCCTGGGCATCGCTCAAGTCAAAATGCAGAAAGTGAATGGATGAGGTCTTGCCGTCATCCTTTGTGCGTTCCACGTCATCCTCTGCCCGCGCCATGACCTTCTGGTCGCCAACCTGCAGATAGCACGTCTCTTCCACATGAGACAGCTGACGCAACATGCGGTCACGCCGGACTTCGTCATCAATCTCAAACATGAGCGTCGCCACGAGATCGCGGCCTTGCGGGATCAACGGATTATAGGCGTCGAGCTCATCCTTCATCTGCTCAGCACCGCCGCCCTCAATGCGCAGCATCTCGTGGATCTGGTGCAGCATGGTGTCGTAGTTCTCGAAATAGAATGTCGCGCAGGGACCAACCTCGACACGGCGGTCGCGTTTGATATCGCGCAGGTGTGCACGACGATCATCCCGCTCACCCTCATAGGTCTTCATATCGAGAATATCGTCGGGTGAAATTGATTTGCGAGCAGCACTCATAAGTTCGTTCCAGCTAGACAAATTGCTATGTGTTTCAAGTTTGACCTTCAAATCGATCAGTATGTTTGTCGCGTTTCCGGACGGAAAACCGCCAAGTCTGACCTGGCCACTTTTCCTGGAAACGCTTTATTCAATCAGGCCATATGCACGGGCCATAATTTCAATGGGGTGTTGGGCTTGCGGCAGAGGTTTGGGATCTGCATCGTCCTTCAGCGTTTCGACTTCGTGCACCAAATGCTTGGCGGCGAGCGGACAATCAGACGTCACATATTTATTTTCCGTTTTGGCGACATTGCGCGCAGCCGTCTTACCGACTTTCATTGCAAGATCAAACGTCTCCTTCATGACGCCAAACGTACCGCCGTGGCCGGAACAGCGCTCGACCACATCTATTTTTGTATCGGGGATGAGGCGCATCATCTCAGCAGATTTCGGCCCCATATTCTGAGCGCGTGCATGGCAGGCAAGATGTGCTGTCACGCCCCCTTCAACGGGGGTCATGCCGTCGGGCAGGCCTTCTTTCTTGGCGATATCGACAACATATTCATCCACATCAAATGTCGCTTCTGACAAGGCTTTTACATTCTCGTCATCAGGCAGAATAAGCGGCCACTCAAATTTCAGCATCAAGCCGCAGGATGCGGTGAGCGCGATAACGTCATAGCCCTCATCGATGAGTGGTTTCAGTTCGGTTGAAACCTTGCGCGCCTGCTCGGCGACCTTTTCGATATTACCGCTCTCAAGGTGGGGCATGCCGCAACAGCCTGGATAGGCAGGCCGCGTGTCGACACCGATATGCGCGAGCAGTTTGCGCGCTGCCTCACCGACTGTGGGGTTGTTGTAATTCACAAAACATGTAGCAAAGAGCGCTGCCTTACGGCCCATGCCTGGTGCGTCTGTGTTCACAGTCAGCGTGCCTGCGGCGTCTTCTGCTTTGGCGCGCATCATGAAAGTCTTGCCTGCAAATTTTGGGAGCTCAGCGCGAGCATCAATGCCGGCGACTTTTTCCATCAACGGTCGCGTCAATTTGTTGGAGCGTTTTGATCCCCAGTTCGCGAGCCCGGCAACGGGTGCTGCAAGCTTGCCGTTGCGATCCATCTTAGCCAACTGGCCCGGCACGAATGGTGGACCACCAGCAGCTTTGGTTTCGATGGCGCGGTAACGCAACATGAGATGGGGGAAATCAAGATTGAACTCGTGCGGAGGCACATAAGGACATTTGGTCATGAAACACATGTCGCAGAGCGTGCAGGCATCCACAACTGAACCAAAATCATCGCTGGAGACACTGTCCAGCTCGCCGCTGTCGCTGTCATCGATCAGATCAAAGAGCCGCGGAAAACTATCGCAGAGATTGAAACAGCGCCGGCAGCCATGACAAATGTCAAAAACGCGACGAAGCTCTTCGTCCAGCTGATCACGATTGTAAAAGTCGGGGTTCTGCCAATCTATCGGATGACGCGTCGGCGCATCCAAGCTGCCTTCTCTGCTCATGCCAGGCTTTCTCTGTTTCTCTTGCGCATGAAAGAAAGAGGGCGGTCTATTTGTTTAGACCGCCCTGCACTTACTTTAGTCGTCGAGATTGTCGAGGGCTTTTTGAAAACGACCCGCGTGGCTCTTTTCAGCTTTTGCAAGCGTTTCGAACCAGTCTGCGATTTCGTCAAAACCTTCTTCGCGTGCTGTGCGCGCCATGCCCGGATACATGTCCGTATATTCATGCGTTTCGCCAGCAATTGCTGCTTTGAGGTTCAGATCGGTGCTGCCAATTGGCTCACCCGTTGCCGGGTCACCAACAGCTTCCAAAAATTCCAGATGGCCGTGCGCGTGGCCCGTTTCGCCTTCCGCAGTTGAGCGGAATACGGTTGCCACATCGTTGTAGCCTTCTACATCCGCCTTTTGGGCGAAGTAGAGATAGCGGCGGTTTGCCTGGCTTTCACCTGCAAACGCATCTTTGAGATTACCTTCGGTCTTAGACCCTGCTAGCGACATTTGCGTTCTCCTCGCCTTTGCGCTTTTCCACACGCCTCCCAGGACGTAGTCGCAAAGAAGTTAAGACGCACCAACAGGTTCGTCAACTCTTTATAATTCTTCTAAAGAGAATGAGTTGCAAAAACAACTTCAACGATCAGGAGCTGTTGCGGACCCGAACAACAACATCAACACGGGACAGTTCGGTGCCTTCTGGCACGTCAGGCAGACCCGCCACATCGATCATCTGGCCTGAAATGTCCGTCAGACTGCCCTCGTCTTCGTGGAAGATATGATGATGATCAGAAATATTGGTATCGAAATAGGTTCGTGAACTGTCGACGACAACCTCACGCAGCAGGCCCACCTCGGTAAACTGATGCAGGGTATTGTAGACGGTGGCCAGCGATACTGAGACGCCAACTTCCTGTGCCTGCTCGTGGAGGCGTTCAGCGGTCACGTGACAATCGCCTTCGTCAAAAAGCAGGCGTCCAAGCGCCAGGCGCTGGCGGGTGGGCCGAAGTCCTGCCTCACGGAGCCGGGCCAAAGTCTGACTATACGGACGATCTGTCATGTCCAACCTGTCTTTTCTACGCGACCGGTGCCCAATTGGGGTCACCAGATACCGGGTTCCAGTTTGTAACGATTACAAACAATACTCTACCATGTGGGAATTGCGGGCGTCTTGTCAAGTGGTCGACCTACCGGCCTCCTAGCGCTCGGATTCCGGCAAAATGGCATTCTTGCCATAAAAATCAAGGGTTTGCGGGGCTTGCCGCGTATGTTACCAAGCGCTCAACAGATGCTGACCCGGCGCGATCCGGAAAACACTACATATGTCAGCAAACAAACGGGCGGGGTGATTGAACGGACATGGCTGAGCAAAAGTCGAGCTATTCATATGAAGACCTGTTGGCATGTGCGCATGGGGACTTGTTTGGTCCTGGAAATGCGCAGCTGCCGCTGCCGCCTATGCTGATGATGGACCGCATCACACAAATAGCAGATACAGGCGGTGCCAACGATAAAGGCCTTATCCGAGCCGAATACGACATCACCGAGGACCGCTGGTTCTTCCCGTGCCACTTCGAAGGCGACCCGATTATGCCAGGCTGTCTTGGTCTTGATGGCATGTGGCAGCTGGTCGGGTTTTATCTTGGCTGGATGGGTGCACAGGGCAAGGGTCGGGCCATTGGTGTGGGATCGGTCCGCTTTTCCGGCATGGTGACACCTGAGGTCAAGAAGATCGAATATGAGATCGACCTGAAGCGGGTCATCAACCGCAAGATCGTCATGTTGACCGCGGACGGTGTTTTGAAAGCCGACGGCGAACCCATCTACAAAGCAGAAGATCTGCGTGTTGTCGTAGAAGGCCCGTCTGACTAAGCAGCTGGCTTAAGTAAAATCAGCAAGATTGCGATTTCTCACAAAAGCCACTTTCGGGTTACATAAGAGGTAACCGAAATTGATTGCGGGTTCCCCCGCCCAGCCATGGAGTAGAACCATGAGGCGTGTTGTCGTTACCGGAATGGGCATTGTGTCCAGCCTTGGCAATAATGTGCAGGAAGTAGTTTCCAGCCTTCGCGAAGCCAAGTCAGGCATTGTCAAAGCTGAGAAATACACAGAACTCGGCTTTCGAAGCCAGGTGCACGGATCCCTGAAGCTGGATCTGGAAGAAGTGCTCGACCGCAAGACGCGCCGCTTTATGGGTGACGGTGCGGCTTACACCTATATCGCGATGGATCAGGCGATCCGTGACGCGGGCCTTGAAGATAATGAAGTCAGCAATGACCGCACGGGCGCCATTCTTGGCTCCGGCGGGCCGTCGACAAAAGCGATTGTTGCCGCTGCTGACATCACGCGGGAAAAAGGCCCAAAACGTATCGGGCCAACGAGCGTACCGAAAGCCATGTCGAGCACGGTTTCTGCAAACCTTTCGACCCTCTTCAAGATCAAGGGCCCGAGCTACTCCATCAGCTCTGCGTGTACCACATCGACCCACTGTATTGGCAACGCTGTCGAACAGATTCAATGGGGCAAGCAAGACATGATGTTTGCTGGCGGCGGTGAGGAGCTGGATTGGTCTCTCTCATCTCTCTTCGATGCCATGGGTGCCATGTCGTCCAAGTATAACGACACGCCTGCAGAAGCCAGCCGTGCTTATGATGTGAACCGGGACGGCTTTGTCATCACAGGCGGCGGCGGCACAGTGGTACTTGAAGAACTGGAACATGCAAAAGCCCGCGGTGCGAAGATCTACGCCGAAGTCGTTGGCTATGGGGCCACATCTGATGGTGCCGATATGGTGGCGCCCTCAGGTGAAGGCGCCATTCGCGCGATGAAGCTCGCGCTTGAAGGCGTTGGCGAAAAGATCGACTACATCAACCCCCATGCCACATCGACGCCAGTGGGGGATATTCCAGAGATCACGGCGATCACTGAAGTGTTTGGCGATGACATGCCGCCCATCAGTGCGACCAAGTCTCTGAGCGGACACGCGCAGGGGGCTGCTGGCGTGCATGAAGCTATCTATTCTCTCTTGATGATGGAAAGCGGCTTTATTGCAGAATCTGCCAACATCAAGGAAATCGATCCGCAAGTGGCTCACGCAAACATTGTCCGAGGACGGATTGATAATGTGGAGCTGAACACAATCCTGTCTAACAGTTTTGGATTTGGCGGAACCAACGGATCTCTGGTTTTCCAACGGTATAACGGTTAGTCGGCAGTGGTAGGTAATACGATCTGAAGCCCCAATCGTTAAGGGGGCACAGAGCTTGCTCCCCCTAGTAGTTGAGTGACCAGAACGTCTCATTTCGGCACACCCGTTCTTCATTGGGGGCCGCAACAGAATATTTGAGGAGTGGCATCAGAGATGACACGCGGAAGTGCATTTCAGTCGGGCGACCTGCTTGCGGGCCGAAAAGGCCTCATTATGGGCGTCGCAAACGACCATTCCATTGCCTGGGGCATTGCTAAAGCAGCTGCTGCCCATGGCGCAGAACTCGCCTTTACCTATCAGGGGGAAGCGTTTGGACGCCGGGTGAAACCGTTGGCTGAGTCGCTTGGTTCAGACCTGCTCTTGCCCTGCGACGTCATGGATGAAGCAAGCCTTGATACGCTGTTTGATGCGCTCAAAGAAAAATGGGGCGAGATTGACTTCATCGTTCACGCCGTTGCTTACTCCGACAAGAGCGAGCTAAAAGGCCAGTATGTCGATACGACGCGGGACAATTTCCGTCAGACCATGGAAATCTCCTGCTACTCCTTCACCGACATTGCCCGGCGCGCTTCTGAAATGATGCCCAACGGCGGGTCGATGATCACGCTCACCTATGCAGGCGCTGAGCGGGTGATGCCGAACTACAATGTCATGGGTGTAGCAAAAGCGGCGCTGGAAGCCAGCGTGCGCTATCTCTCCGTCGATCTTGGCCGCAAAGGCATTCGTGTGAACGCCCTTTCTGCCGGTCCCATGCGGACACTGGCAGGCTCTGCGATCGGATCTGCGCGCTATGTGTTCAAGTGGAACAAATCCCACTCACCGCTTAAAGAAACCGTTGAACTCGACGATGTGGGCGGCTCAGCCCTCTATTTGCTGTCAGACCTCTCCAAACGGGTGACCGGCGAAGTCCATCATGTGGACTCAGGCTTCAACATTGTTGGTATGCCGCAATGGGAAGACATAAAAGCCGAGGAAGCCCCGGCACCGACAAAAAAAGCCGCTGAGTAGAGTCACACATTCGCCAGTTCTTCCAGAACATCTGCTGTTTTCTCCGGCATTGAGAGGAACGGGGAGTGTGCGGCCTCAAGGGTCTTTACCTGATCAAACTTTGAGAAACGCTGCATCTTGCGTTGCAGAGCAATGGGGATCGCCTGATCGCCCGTACATTCGATGAAGGCCTTTGGGACAGAACCAAAGCGTGCTGGTGTCACTTCCACACTTGAAAACAGAGGCCGTACTGGCTGCGGAATAAGAACCGCAGTCGCTTCCTGCTGAAGATCGGCTGCGCAGTCCGTGTATAGGAAGTCCGGCGCCGTCGCAGGGCGCACAGAGTTCGTCCCCGCAAACAAATTGAAATCGCTGTGGAGTATCCTTTTGCGCAAAGAGGGGTCGGCGATGATCATGGGCAGCAATCTGCCTCTTTTGTTGGGTACGAAAGCTGTCAGAAAGATGAGCTTTTGAAAGAGGTCAGGACGGCTCTCCGCGGCCATGGCGAGCACAAATCCCGCCATGGAGTGGCCAACACAGATCGGCTTTTCTTCCAGCTGAGCGGCAACGTCTATGATGGCGGCTGCGTATTTTTCCATGGTAATGACCCAGGGGCTTAGCTGATCGGCACCATGTCCCGGTAATGTTGGTGCGTGCACATCATGGCCGGCGCCGCGCAGGTTTAACGCGAGGCGGTCCCAACAGCCTGCATCATGCCAGGCGCCATGAACTAAGATGAATGTCGCCACGTGCCCTCCGGCGTGGTGGTTGATCGGCCTAGTCTGGCCGCCTCAACTCCAACACATCATAGGTACTTTCCAGAACCGACCAGGGGAAGACCACCCGCAGCCTGCCATCTTCCAGCTGGCTCAAAATGCCCGCCTTATCCTGGCGTTGCGGGTCAGTGATCCCGCCTTCTGGCCCGGAATATGTGCGCTGAGGCTCATCATTATAGGTGGGGGCTGCCAGCAGGACACGGCGATCTGGCCCGTCCTGATAAAGACGGCCGGACAGCCGTTGCGAGCCAGAGCGTTTTTCAAAGAACAGGAACCCGTCCCGAACGCTCACCTTGCAGTCAAACCAGCTATAGACGACGAGACCAGAGAACTTGCCACCCACTTTGATGGTTCGGCATGCCCACCAGCCAAGCAAGTCCGCGTCGTTGACGGGATTTGTTTCCGCGTCCATCACTTTGTGAAAGGCGGCGCGCTCCCGAATGGTCGCCGACGCGCCGTAGGATTCTTCGGTGCCAAGCGCTACGGCCTCATCAAGACGCGCTAAACGATCACGGTCGAACTCCGTGACCACATTGGTCCACAAATATTCGGGCGGAATCCCCTGATTCGTCTCTGGTTGGGGCGTGTCAGCCGCGCCTTCTTGCGCCGTTTCCTGCGGTGTTTCCGCATGTGCCCCACCTATTAGAGCCACTGCTATGACCAGTGTGATCGCGAAACTGGACCTCATGCCCCACATCCCTCTTAATTCCCGAGCCTTTGCGTCGCTATCATTTTCCATCAGGAACCGTTTCCAAACTGTCTAGAAACGTCTCCCCCAACGAAAAAAAGGGCCCCCGCAAGGGAGCCCTTTATCTTGTCGCGTTGGCGTCATGTCGCCAAGACTTATTCGGATTTTTCTTCCGCAGGTTTCCGACGACGTGGACGGCGTGGCTTATCACCATCGGACTTTTCGCCCCCTTCGGCTTTGTCGCCTTCTTCGCGAGGAATTTCTTCACCCGTTTCCTGATTAACGACCTTCATGGAGAGGCGAACCTTGCCACGATCGTCGAAGCCCAAGAGCTTCACAAAGACTTCGTCGCCTTCCTTCACCACGTCGGTGACCTGGGCCACTTTGCGCGGCTCAAGCTGCGAAATGTGAACCAGGCCGTCTTTTGGTCCGAAGAAGTTCACGAATGCGCCAAAGTCCACTGTCTTTACGACCGTGCCTTTGTAGATGACGCCCACTTCTGGCTCAGCTGTGATGCCGGTGATCCAGTCGATCGCCGCCTTGATGCTTGCGCCATCAGAGGAAGACACTTTGACAATGCCTTCGTCATTAATGTCGACCTTGGCACCGGTTTCTTCAACGATCTGACGGATGACTTTACCGCCAGCGCCGATGACGTCGCGGATTTTGTCCGTTGGAACCGTCATGGTTTCAATGCGCGGTGCATATTCACCAAGTTCTTCACGGCCTTCGGAGATCGCTTTCGCCATCTCACCAAGAATATGCAGCCGGCCACCCTTCGCCTGGTCAAGTGCGGTCTGCATGATGTCTTTGGTGATCCCGGTGATCTTGATGTCCATCTGCAGGGACGTGATGCCGTCTTCAGACCCAGCAACCTTAAAGTCCATGTCGCCGAGGTGATCTTCGTCGCCCAGAATGTCAGAGAGAACAGCTACGCCGTCATCTTCCTTGATGAGACCCATGGCAATACCGGCCACAGGGCGTACCAGAGGCACACCAGCATCCATCATCGCAAGAGATGATCCGCAAACGGTTGCCATGGAAGACGATCCGTTGGACTCCGTGATCTCAGAAACGAGACGAATTGTGTAAGGGAAGTCTTCGCGTGTTGGCAGAACAGCGCGGAGCGCCCGCCAGGCGAGCTTGCCGTGCCCAACTTCGCGACGGCCTGTGAAACCCACACGACCTGTTTCCCCAACGGAGTAAGGCGGGAAGTTGTAGTGCAACAGGAAGTTCTCTTTGTACGTGCCTTCCAGGGCGTCAATGAACTGCTCATCATCGCCTGTTCCCAGAGTTGCAACAACAAGACCCTGTGTTTCACCGCGTGTGAAGAGCGCTGAACCGTGTGTACGTGGCAGGATGCCAACTTCTGAAACAATCGGGCGCACAGTATCAAGGTCACGACCATCAATACGCTTGGATGTTTTGATGATAGAGCCACGAACGATTTTCTTTTCGACGCCCTTAAAGGATCCACCCACCTTGTTGGCAGGGTAGGCATTTTCGTCTTCTTCGTTTGCGAGCGCCGCCATTGCTTTATCGCGGGCTTCAGACACTTTGGCCTGACGCTCCATCTTATCGGCAATAGAGTATGCCGCTACGAGGTCTGCTTCAACGAGAGCTGTAACCTTGCCATCAAGTTCGCTTGTGTCTTCTTCGGCAATCGCACGAGGTTCTTTTGCAGCTTTCTCTGCAAGTCGGATGATTGCATCGATCACAGGCTGGAAGCCTTCGTGACCGAACATCACCGCGCCGAGCATGACGTCTTCTGGCAGTTCCTTCGCTTCTGATTCAACCATCAGAACCGCGTCTTCTGTACCTGCCACCACGAGATCAAGATCGCTCTCGCCAAGATCGTCGATCATTGGGTTGAGGACATATTCACCGTCTGTGTACCCAACGCGTGCAGCACCAATCGGGCCCATGAAAGGGATCCCAGAAATGGTGAGCGCTGCAGAGGTTGCGACCATGGCAACGATATCTGGATCGTTTTCCATGTCGTGAGAGATCACAGTCGCAATGATCTGCGTTTCGTTTTTGAAGCTCTTATGGAAGAGCGGGCGGATTGGCCGGTCAATCAGACGACAGACGAGCGTTTCTTTTTCACTCGGGCGACCTTCACGCTTAAAGAAGCCGCCAGGGATCTTACCGGCAGCATATGTTTTTTCCTGGTAGTTCACGGTAAGCGGGAAAAAGTCCAATCCCGGTTTTGGCTGACGCTCAGCCACCGCAGTTGCGAGCACTGTTGTCTCGCCATACGTCACCATCACGGCGCCATCCGCCTGACGGGCTACCTTACCCGTTTCGATGATGAGGGGCCGTCCGCCCCATTCAATTTCCTCTCGGACAATATCAAACATTTCAGTTTCCTAATTTGCGCCTTCAGTTTTCATATCATCACATCCGGGTCGGTTTGTTTGGCCGAATGTGTGGCGCGTCGGTTATGCCGCTTTCATGTCAGCGGCCGGATTGTGGACGAGAACCTTCCGAAATTTCGTTTGCCCAGATGCTCAAGAGACTGAAGCGTTGAGGGCAGTTTCGAATGGGTCCGCGTCAAACTGACAGAGTCTCTTTTACTCGTAATCACTAGACAGTAGAGAAACACGAAAAGCGCTCGGTCCAGTTTGGAGCGAACGCTGTTTCATGGTTCGAGAAGCCAAGGCCCCTCTCTTATCTCCGGATACCGAGGCGTTTGATCAACGCTTCGTAACGCGCCTGTTCTTTGCCCTTTACATAGTCGAGCAAACGACGGCGCTGGCTCACCATTTTCAGAAGGCCACGGCGGGAATGATTGTCCTTGCCATGAGTTTTGAAATGGTCGGTCAGATTGGTGATCCGTTCTGTGAGGATAGCAACCTGTACTTCCGGCGAACCGGTATCACCCTCACCTTGGGCGAATTCTTTAATCAGTTCTTGCTTGCGATCGGCTGAGATCGACATCGGCAACTCCTTAAAATAGACCGGGAAATTCCCGGGAGACTTCAGGACCCTTCGCCGGATGCCGCATGCGACGTCCGAGTAAAGCCCTGATCGGTCAGGTTAAAAACGCGGACCGGCTTCAATTCACCCCGGTCATACTCTGCCAGGGCAACCGGCGTGCCGCCTGCAACGGTGAGGGCTACCCCCTCCAATACCGGAGCATCACGGCCGCGTAACAAAATCGCCTGTCCCTGCTTCAATCGAGCTGCATCTTGATCGCTTACGGCCACCGCCGGGATGTCGTCCAGCGCGGTCTCAAGCGGATGAAGATGGGCCCACAAGGTCGGGCGAGCGGCGGCACTATTGCCGAACTCTTTGAGTTTATCCAGCGAAATCGACAGGTCTTCGCCAAAAGGTCCGGTCGAGAGGCGCCGCAAGGCCACAACATGGCCAAAACAGCCCAAAACCTCCCCTAAATCGCGGGCGAGCGCCCTCACATAGGTGCCCTTTGAGCACACAATCTCGAAGGCGGCATGGTCTAGGTCGGGTACCTCCAGAAGCTCTGCTTCATAGATGGAGACCTGTCGCGATTTCAACTCCACCCTCTCACCGTCTCGAGCGATATCATAGGCCCGCTCGCCGTCCACCTTGATGGCGGAGAATTGGGGCGGCACCTGCTCGATATCGCCCAAAAAACCCTCCAAAGCGGCCTCTATGGCGCCTCTCTCAGGCCGTTCGTCGCTTGATTGGACAATCTCCCCTTCGGCATCGTCAGTGGTCGTGGCCGCCCCCCATTTCACGGTAAAGCGGTATACCTTCTCGCTGTCGACCACGAATGGAATGGTTTTGGTGGCCTCGCCAAGTGCAATAGGCAGGATGCCTTCGGCCAAGGGGTCTAACGTCCCCGCATGACCGGCTTTTTGGGCGTTAAACGCACGGCGTACAGCACCCACAACTTGAGTGGATGTCGGGCCCACAGGCTTGTCGACAATCACCCAGCCAGAAACCGGATCACCCTTCTTGCGTCGCCCCACGCCTTAGCCCTCACCGCCAATATCTGATTCTGGATCAGATTCTGGGTCAAATGCCGGGTCTTTCAGATCACGTGCAACGTTCGGGGAACTCAGCATGGCGTCGACGCTCTCGGCATAATCGAACGTCGTGTCCGCTGCAAAGGTGAGGTCAGGCATGTGCTTCAGGGTTACTGCCCGCGAAACCTCTCCGCGAAAGAACCTCTTCGCCTTATTGAGGGCATCTACCACCGATGTGGGATCGTCGTGGCCCAAAGGCACGACGTAAGCCACCGCGTTTTTCAGATCCGGGCTCGCCCGGACTTCCGACACAGTGATAATGGCTTCTCTCAAAACAGGGTCCAGCACATCGCGACGGGTGAAGATCTCCGACAGGGCAGCCCGCAATAACTCTCCAATGCGCAGCTGTCGCTGGCTTGGGGCTCTGCCTGATGGGGCTTTGATGGTGCCTTTACGACGTTGGCTCATATCTCTTCATCTCAAAAAGGAGAAGACTGCCCAGCTCCAGCCAGGCAGCCCTCATGTAACTTTACTCTCAGTTACGAACTAGATCAGCTCGAGGCCTCCAATCGGGCGCCTCAAATCGAGTGCCGCTACTCGAGCGAGCGAGCAATCGATTCCACATCGAAGCACTCGATCACATCACCAACACGCATGTCCTGATAGTTCTCGAAGCTCATGCCACATTCCTGGCCGCCACCAACTTCTTTCACTTCGTCCTTGAAGCGCTTCAGCGTAGACAGTGTGCCTTCATGGATCACAACATCGTCGCGAATGAGGCGTACTTTCGATCCGCGCTTCACGGTGCCTTCCGTGATTTTACACCCTGCAATGCGGCCCACTTTCGAAATGTTGAACACTTCGAGAATTTCGGCGTTGCCATTGAATGTTTCGCGTATCTCCGGCGACAAGAGGCCAGACATGGCCGCTTTCACATCGTCAACCAGATCGTAGATCACCGAGTAGTAGCGGATCTCAATACCTGTTGCGCGCGCAGCGCTTCTTGCCTGTGCATTTGCGCGCACGTTAAAGCCGATTACGGGTGCACCCGAGGCGTCGGCCAAGGTGACGTCTGCTTCCGTGATCCCGCCAACGCCGGAATGGACGATTTTGGCAGAGACTTCGTCAGTTCCAAGTTTCTCCATGGCCTGAACGATGGCTTCTGAAGAGCCCTGAACATCAGACTTCACAACAATCGGAAGTTCCTGACGATCTGCTTCCTTAAGCTGGGTCAACATCTGATCAAGTGACGTCCGTCCAGAACCGCCCACACGCTTATCGCGTTGCATGCGCTGACGATAGTCAGCCACTTCGCGGGCACGGGCTTCATTTTCGACGACAACAAAGACGTCACCAGCTTCCGGCGTGCCGTTCAGACCGAGCACTTCCACCGGCTGTGATGGTCCTGCACTTTCAACGCTTTCACCGCGGTCATTAATGAGCGCACGAACTTTACCCCATTCAGCGCCCGCCACGAGAATATCGCCAACCGCGAGTGTGCCGCGCTGAACAAGCAGTGTGCCCACGGGGCCCCGGCCCTTGTCGAGCTTGGCTTCCACGATCACGCCCTCGCCCGGACGTTCCGCGTTCGCTTTGAGTTCAAGAATTTCAGCCTGAAGCACGATGGCTTCTTCCAGCTTATCGAGACCCTCTTTCGTATGCGCTGAAACTTCAACCGCCTGGATGTCCCCACCCATGTCTTCCACGAAAATTTCGTGCTGCAAAAGTTCATTCTTCACACGCTGTGGCTCAGCTGCCGGCTTGTCGCACTTATTGATGGCAACAATGATCGGCACCTCAGCCGCTTTGGCATGATTGATCGCCTCAATTGTCTGAGGCATCACACCATCGTCGGCGGCAACCACCAAAATGACGATATCGGTTGATTTTGCACCACGCGCACGCATGGAGGTAAAGGCTTCATGACCCGGCGTATCCAGGAACGTGATCTTGTCCCCGGACTCCATGTTCACCTGATAGGCGCCGATGTGCTGGGTGATGCCACCGGCTTCACCGGCAACGACATCTGTCTGGCGAAGCGCATCCAGCAGCGAGGTCTTACCATGGTCAACGTGACCCATCACGGTGACAACCGGTGCACGCGGCTGTTTCACTTCATCCGTGTCGTCATCGGTCACCAGACCTTCTTCAACGTCTGCCTCCGACACACGCTTCACAGTATGACCGAGCTCTTCGGCAATGAGTTGTGCAGAGTCGCTGTCGATCACATCATTGATGGTGACCATCTCACCCTGTTTCATCAGGATCTTGATCACGTCAACGGCGCGCTCAGCCATCCGGTTGGCAAGGTCCTGAACTGTGATCGCTTCGGGGATCACAACTTCGCGGACAACTTTGGCAGCAGGACCAGTCTGGCCCATCGCTTTCTTTTTCTCACGCTCTGCGCGACGGCGCATGGCAGCAAGAGATTTCTGTCGGTCCCCATCTGACCCACGAAGTGCACTATCGATGGTCAGCTTGCCGGTACGACGGCGAGGCTCGTTGCGACGTGTAGGCGTTGGCGTCGGACGCGCGTCGCCTGGACGACCCCGAGGCTTCTTGTCGTCTGCCTTGGCGGTTTTCGGTGCTGTCTTCGCAGCAGGTTTTGTCTCTTCACCTGGCGGCGGTGGTGGCGTCGCATCGAGGCGCTTTTGTGCTTCAACTTCGGCCTGCTTCTTGGCTTCTTCTTCAGCCTTAAGCCGCTTTGCTTCTTCAGCTTCACGCTTAGCAGCTTCGGCTTGTTCTTTTGCCCGGACTTTGTCTTCTTCGGCACGTCGAACAGCTTCAATCTCTGCGCGTTTACGATCTTCTTCTTCCCGCACGCGCGCCATATCAAGCGCACGACCACGGGCTTTCTTTTCTTCTTCCGTCAGGGTGCGTAGCACCATGCCGCTGCGATCTTTTTTCGGAGCAGGTGCAGGTGCGGCTGCCTTCGGCGCTGCGGGTTTCGGCGCAGCCGGTTTTTTCACCACAGTTTTCGGCGTTGGTGTCGCGACTTTCTTTTCTTCTGTCGCCGGTGCTGCCTTGCCTGTTGGCTTGATCGTGCGCTTCCGCTTTGTCTCAACGACAACCGATTTGGAGCGGCCATGCGAAATGTTCTGGCGCACATGGCCAGAGTCCACCGTCCGCTTCAGGCTGAGAGTTTTCCCGCCTGCTGGCTTCCGTTCGCCGTCGTCCGTCTGATCGCTCATTCTATTCCTTTACGTCGCCCGGATCTGTCTGATCGTTCCAGGCTGCCAGTCTGGCAAAGTCCGCCAGCACCTTTTCTTGCATACGTCCCGTTTTCAGGGCTGCATGTACCACATTTGACCGCCCCAATGCCAAGCCCATTTGGGCAGAACTGAGACCTCGTATCACCGGCAGGTCGTTAAAATCCGCCGCTTTTAGCTTTGCGCGGAGCCTACGGGCCCCATCTCGGCCTGCATCCACCGCCTCAATCATCAATGCGACCGGTTCCCGGTCGAGGGTCTCGAACGCCCGTTCAAGGCCCATGATCAGCTCTCCTGAGCGCCGCGCCAACCCTAAGGTTTCTGCTGCACGCGCCTCCAAAAGCCGTTTTACGAGGTCTGCCAATCCTTCTGGGACCGTGACCTGTCGCTTTGCCGCTCTGGCAAATGCCTTCTTGGCGATTGCCTGATCGAGCGCTTCTCGGGTCCCTGTGACCCAAATGCCGCGCCCGGGCAGCTTTTCCGCCAAATCTGGCCCAATAGTGCCGTCAGGCCCAACAACAAAGCGAATAAGCCCTGCCTTCGGGTGGCTCTCGCCCGTCGCGATACACCGACGCTCAGACTTTTCCGTGCCGGGTTTTCCCCGACCAGGTGTGTCCTTACCAGGCCCGTCTGATGGACGGTCGTTTGCCGGGGTCGCAGTCATTGCCGCGCCCCTCAACCTTCGACCTATGCCTCAGCCTCCGGTGTCGCTTCACCTTCGGCAGCTTCGCCATCTGCTTCTCCTTCAGCTTCCGCCTCTGCTTCAGCAGCTTCTGCCGCAGCAGCTGCAGCGAGCTCCTCTTCTGTCACCCACCCTGCTTTCACGCGGGCTGCCATGATCATAGCTTGGGCTTCTTCCGCACCGAGGTCGAAGCCGTCCAGGATGCCATCCATCCGGGTCCGCTCGCCGTCAACATGCTCATACCAGCCGATCAGATCATCGGTGACACAGCCCGCCACGTCCTCAACGGTCTTGATCTCGTTTTCACCGAAGGCAACAAGCATCGCTGTCGTCACACCTGGAACTTCGGTTACTTCATCCTGCACACCCAATTCACGACGCTTGGTATCGAATTCGGCATTCTGACGATCGATAAAGTCGAGGGCACGGTTCTGAATTTCCTGCGCGGTTTCTTCATCAAAACCTTCGATCTCAGCAATTTCTTCTACTGGCACGTATGCGACTTCTTCAACGGTGGAGAAGCCCTCCGACGCCAGCAACTGCGCGATCACTTCATCTACATCAAAAGCCTGGATAAAGGTTTCGGAGCGTTGCAGGAACTCAGCCTGACGACGTTCAGATTCTTCAGCCTCGGTCAGGATATCAATGTCCCAACCTGTAAGCTGTGAAGCCAGGCGCACATTCTGTCCACGACGACCAATCGCCAGAGACAATTGTTCATCCGGAACCACAACTTCAATACGCTGCGCGTCTTCGTCGAGCACAACTTTCACAACTTCAGCCGGCGCCAGTGCATTGACGATGAAGCCTGCAAAATCATCCGTCCATTGGATGATGTCGATTTTCTCGCCCTGCAGTTCATTCACCACGGCCTGCACACGGCTACCGCGCATCCCCACGCAGGCGCCGACAGGGTCAATGGAATGATCGTTTGAGGTCACGGCAATCTTTGCGCGTGAACCGGGATCGCGAGCGACCGCACGCACATCAATGATGCCGTCATAAATTTCCGGCACTTCCTGAGCAAAGAGCTGCGCCATGAACTGCGGATGCGTTCTTGACAGGAAGATCTGTGGTCCGCGCTGTTCGCGGCGCACATCGTAAATGTAGGCACGGATACGGTCGCCTGCGCGGAAAGCTTCGCGCGGCAGGCCTTCATCACGACGAACAATGCCCTCACCGCGGCCCAGGTCGACAATGACATTGCCATATTCAGCACGCTTAACGATGCCGTGGACGATCTCGCCGATGCGATCTTTGTACTCTTCAAACTGGCGCTCCCGCTCGGCGTCACGCACTTTCTGCACGATGACCTGCTTGGCGGTCTGGGCTGCGATCCGTCCGAAATCAACCGGTGGCAGTTCATCTTCGATCAGGTCGCCCACGCGCGCTGCCGGGTTCCGGCGCTGCGCATCTGTAACCGTGATCTCTGTTGCGTCATTGTCGATGACGTCCACAACATCGAGCAACCGCACAAGACGGATCTCGCCGGTGTTTGGATCGATGCGGGCACGAATTTCATTTTCCGCTCCGTAGCGAGACTTGGCCGCTTTCTGGATCGCCTCGGCCATTGCTTCAAGAACCAGTTCGCGTTCGATCGATTTTTCCCGCGCGACCGCATCAGCAATCTGCAGAAGTTCCAATCTATTCGCGCTCACAGCCTGAGCCATTGTCTCGTCTCCGTTTTAGCCTCGCGCCGAGGGCGCTAATGTTAAGCCTCGCGCCGAAGGCGCTAATGTTAAGCCCCAGGACGTTCCAGTCCGATTTCAGAGGCATTCGTTATGTCAGTTTCACCTGACCGTCAGGTGTCAGCTCCCGAGAGCCGTTTTCCACTTTCTTCAATCAATGTGTCGGTCATCACCAACCGGGCATCACTCACAAGCCGGAAAGGCAGGCCCACAATCTGAGGTTCGTCATGGCCTTCAACCTCCATGCGCAGCAGCACCTCACCATCTTCCATGCCCTGCAAAACACCGCGGAACCGTTTCCGCCCTGCCAGCATTTCCGAAAGTTCAAGCTTGGCTTCAAAGCCCGCCCAGACGTCAAAGTCTTTTTCCCGTGTCAATGGACGACCAATGCCAGGAGAGGAAACTTCCAGCGTGTAGTTGTTCTTGATCGGGTCTTCCACATCGAGGATCGCCGATGCGGCGCGGCTGACGCTTTCGCACCCCTCAACCTGCATGGTGCCGTCTGGCTTCTCTGCCATGAGCTGCAGGACTGAGCCGCCTTCGCCCGTCAGGCGCACGCGCACAAGCTCAAATCCCAGATCAACAATGGCAGGTTCGAGAAGGTCTGCAATCCTGCTCGCAACAGCGCCCGGCGCAACCAGATGGCTGCGGTCGCTTGTTTTTCCTATGTTGTTCTCGCTTTGCACGCGTCAAATAACCTTGGCTGGTCCCTAAAACAGGAGCCCAGATAACAAAAAAAGCGGGGCCCCGGTCTGGAGTTCCCACTTTCAACAATCAGGCTAGGCCTGCTATGTGAAAATTCGTGTGCACATTACTCTCAGAAAGGGGGCCTTTCAAGCGGTTTATTGAAACGGGCCTTGTCTCTATTCCGCCTCGGCCTCGATTTAAGTCTGGCGCGGTTTGCGTCGGAAGGTCAGATAGACCGGGACCCGGCCTTCGCGGCCCGCTTTTGCTTCATAGCGGGTCCCTGGCCAATCATCCGGACGGGTCCGCCAATCATCAGCGCATTCTGCCTGCCACTCAAAGAGCCCATGGGCGCGGATTTCGCGAAGCGTCCATCGGCTATAGTTCTTAATATCGGTTGCGACCCGAAACTCAGCACCGTCTTTCATGATCCGCGCCAGATGATCCAGGGTCTCTGACGACACAAAGCGGCGCTTATGGTGTCTTTTTTTGTGCCAGGGGTCGGGGAAAAGCAGGAAAACCCGGTCTAAAGAGGCGTTTTCCAACCGTTCAAGCACGTCGCGCGCGTCATTGTGGTGGATCCGCACGTTTGTGAGTTCTTTTGCCTCCACCTCAGCCAGAAGCTTCGCAACGCCGTTGATGAATGGCTCGCAGCCGATCAACCCCACAGTCGGGTTTGCCACCGCCTGGGCCACAAGATGTTCACCGCCGCCAAACCCTATTTCCAACCAGACCTGCTCCACAGGGGGGTGAAACAAAGAGGCCGGGGAAAGACTGTGCTGATCAAGCGGCACGGCAAGCTTTGGCAGCAGGTTCTCCATCAAGTTTTCCTGATGGCTGCGCAGCTTATGGCCCTGTCGGCGCCCGTAAAGAAGACGCCGCCGACCGGTACTATCGGCAGGCGGCGCTTGTTTTTCTGACATTGGTTTTTAGCTCAAGTGCCTTAAGGCAATTCTGCCTTAAGGGCGTCAACCAGGTCCGTTTTCTCCCAAGAGAACCCGCCGTCTGCATCTGGTTCCCGGCCAAAGTGGCCATAGGCTGCGGTGCGCGCATAAATTGGGCGCGACAGATTGAGATGCTCACGAATGCCGCGAGGACTTAGATCCATCGCTTTGGAGATGGCTGTTTCGAGCGCTGCTTCTTCGACATTGCCAGTGCCATGAGTGTCCACATAGATCGAGAGCGGCTTGGATACGCCGATCGCATAGGCAAGCTGCAAAGTACACTTGTCTGCAAGACCCGCTGCCACGATGTTTTTGGCCACATAGCGGGCTGCATAGGCGGCCGAGCGGTCAACCTTGGTCGGGTCTTTCCCGGAGAAAGCACCGCCACCATGAGGGGCCGCACCACCATAGGTATCAACGATAATCTTGCGGCCTGTAAGGCCTGCATCGCCATCAGGTCCACCGATCACAAAAAGACCGGTCGGGTTCACATAGAATTCGTCTTCCGGACACATCCAGCCATCTGGCAATACTTCTTCCACAACCGGGCGCACAAGCTCACGAATGGCAGCCTGGTCCAGGCCTTCATCATGCTGGGTCGATACCACTACAGATGCGGCCCCCACAGGCTGGCCGTTTACATATTTCAGCGTGACCTGGCTCTTGGAGTCCGGACCAAAGCCTTTCACCTCACCGCTATGGCGAAGCTCAGCCATGCGCTTCAGGATCAGGTGCGAGTAGTAAATCGGCGCCGGCATCAATACAGGCGTTTCCTTACAGGCATAGCCAAACATGATGCCCTGGTCGCCTGCGCCTTCGTCCTTATTGCCAGCTGCATCAACACCCTGTGCGATGTGAGCGGACTGAGCATGGAGATGAACTGCAACGTCAGCGTTCTTCCAGTGGAAACCATCCTGCTCGTAGCCAATGTCTTTGACCGCAGCGCGTGCAACTTCTTCAATCTTCTGGGGCGTAATGGTATCAGGTCCGCGAACCTCTCCAGCCAACACAATCCGATTGGTCGTTGTCAGTGTTTCGCAAGCGACACGTGAGAGCGGGTCCGCTTCCAAGAAGAGGTCCAATACCGCATCGGAAATTCGGTCGCAGACCTTATCCGGATGGCCTTCAGAAACTGACTCACTGGTAAATAGATAGTCTGATCGTGGCACGCTCATACGTCTCCCATATTTGCTCGCAAAAGCTCTTGTCCTTGGCTTGTTGCAGGCGCGCTTTAGTGCGGTGGCTGTTCTTGCAAGGTTTTAGGGTGGGGTCAAGGTGAGACATTGACCCTGAAATGCCTCAATGCTGGCCGGATGGGTTCTGCGCCAGCACTTTAACCAATTCGAGGACCCGTTTCCTTACATCTGCATCTTCGATCGAGGAAAACGCCGCTACCAGCGCCACTCCTTCAGCAGTTGAGAGAAAATCCAAGTTGAAATCCGCCGCAGGCGCGTCTGAAAACCCTGATGCTGAGCGCTCGCCATTTTGTGCCAGGCCCTCGTAAAAATAGTCGACTGGCACATTGAGTGTTTGGGCGATGTGATAAAGCCTGCTCGCGCCAATGCGGTTCGAGCCTTTTTCGTATTTTTGCACTTGCTGGAACGTCAGTCCTAATTGCTCCCCGAGCGCTTCCTGGCTCATACCGACCAACATACGTCGCATACGGACCCGAGAGCCAACGTGAATATCGACGGGATTGGGCGTTTTTTGCGGCAATTCTGACCTCTTTATTCTTGTTTTTCGGATGTTCCGTCGCGCCCAAAAAGGCAATGAACCCGCATCCGCTAATTCTCAAAAAAACTGGTTCTCATGGTTCAAAAACCGACAGTTTCTGCCATGTATAACCGAATTCTTTGAAAAAAACGCATTGCACTCCAAATGCAACCATAGGTTAAAGCCTTTTGGGCTGAGCTAAAAGGCTTATTCTTGAAAAGGGCCTACCCCACCCCTGCGGGTCTTGTCCGGGCCAGGGCCGCTATCGCGCCCAACAGGATGAGAAAGAGCCAATCGCCTATGCGCGCATAGAGAGTCGGCGGCAGCGCCTTGGGCAACCTGGTATCGATCACCCCTTCCTGATTGAGCGGGATCTCTGCCAAAACACGCCCAAAAGGGTCGATCATCGCTGAAATGCCGGTGTTGGCGGAGCGCGCGACAGGCAGTCCCTGCTCGACGGCACGAAGCCGTGCCTGCGCCAGGTGCTGATACGGCCCGGCAGAACTGCCAAACCAGGCATCATTGGTCACGTTGACCATCCAACCAGGACGCTCGGCGGCAACAACGCCACTAGAGAAGATAACCTCATAACAAATCAGCGGACTAACCGAGGGGGCACCTGGAACTGCCAAGGTCCTCGGACCGGGTCCGGATTGATACCCACCGCGCAGCTGAGTGAGCTGTCGGAGCCCGATCGCCTCCAGCACAGATTGGAACGGCAGATATTCCCCAAAAGGAACTAGGTGGGCTTTGTCATAGGTCTCCCGGATTTCGCCATCCGGGCCGATGATATGAAAAGCGTTGAAGAACTTTCCGAGCTCGCGGCCTGGCCTGGCTTCATCCGGCTCACCGCGGACTGAGCCCAAGAGCAACACACCACCCGGGGCCAATACGCGCGAAATCGCGGAACGTAAAACTGGCTCCCGGTTAACGATGAAGGGCAAGGCGGATTCCGGCCACACGATGTGTGTTGGCTGCGCGCCCTGGCTTCCCTGATTGCCTTGGGTGCCTTGATCGACAGGCGCATCGCTCATGCGCAAAAACTGTCCGACAATCTCTTGTCGGTTTTCCGGTTTCCATTTTTCCCGCTGCGGGACATTTGGCTGCACAAGCCTGAGGGACATCCCCTCGACCCATGCCTCGCTCGAGGCCATAAGACGAACAGCTCCACCAAACCAGACGAGGCCCAAGACGGCGAAGGCAACGGCTGTTGGACGCCAAACACCCAATTCCCTGATGCCCCTGTCATCACGCGCCTGTCTCCGACGCGGATCATAAGACGCGATTGTCAGGAACGTCCCCAGGACAAGAAGCGTTGCTCCATAAGAGCCGAACAAGGCAACACTCTGCATCAGCGAATCTGATGCGGTTACGACATGGCCCGGCAGGTTCCATGGGAACCCCGTCAGAACATGCCCGCGCAACCATTCGGCGACGGCCCATGTAACCGCCAGCGTCAGCGTTCGACGATACCCTGCACCCCAATGGTAGCGCGCAGCTGCAAACGCCGCGGCGGTGAAAAGCGCAAGGCCCGCAGGGAGGCCTGTGACCGCGAAGGGCAAGAGCCAGCCAAACATTTCGGCTTCCACAAGAAAGGCTTCGCCAATCCAGTAAAGACTTCCAAGAAAATATCCAAAACCAAACCACCAACCGATGGCAGCCGCTGCCCGTGCGGGTTTCCAGTTTTCCCGGGTCGGTGTGTCGGTGCCATCAAGGAGCCAAACCACACATGGCAATGTGATGAGCAAAATCGCAAAAAGATGGATTGGTGCGTGTGCTGTGACTGTCAGCAAGCCAAACACGAATGCAGCGGCAAAGCGTTGCCACCCCCTCAGCGCCTGCAACCGGACTGCACATCGCTCAAGCACGATGAATCCGCGGCCGACAAGCTCGACCAGATTGTTCGCGTCAGGACTTTTCATTGAGATCGAACGAAGCTTCAGTTGGATCAGCACGCGAGACATCATCAGCTCCGGAGGCTGCGTCTGCACTCCCTCCTCCAGATGCCTCTTTCGGCGCATTGGCGTCTTGATGAATATGGAGACGCTTGATCCTTCGCGGATCTGCATCACGTATCTCAAATTCGATGCCTGCCGGGTGTGAAATCAGCTCACCACGTTGCGGGATACGCCCGACCAACGAAAAGACCAGACCACCGAGCGTGTCAGAATCATCATCTTCCGTTCTGTCGACCAGTGTTAACTGCAACATGTCTTCAAGATCTTCGATAGGGGCGCGGGCCAGCGCATCAATGGACCCGTCGCTCAATCGAATAAGGGGAGCACGTTCTGCCACATCATGCTCGTCCTCAATGTCACCCACGATTTCCTCAACCAAGTCTTCAATCGACACAAGACCATCGGTGCCGCCATATTCATCAACTACCAACGCCATATGAATGCGCGATGATTGCATTTTCAACAGAAGGTCACGAGCTGGCATTGACGGTGGCACAAACAGGACCTGACGGCGGATCGCTCTCAGATCAAAGGAACCACGGTCGTTTGGGTGAGACGCCATCCACGCTAATACGTCCTTGATATGCACCATGCCGATCGGCTCATCGAGCGTCTCGCGATAGACGGGTAAGCGTGAATGGGATTTTTCTCGCGTAAGAGAGAGCAAGTCATCCAGCGTGGCTGAAATATCTACCGCGACAATGTCAGCACGCGGAACCATTACGTCGTCTACCCGCTGTTCGGCGAAGCTCAAAATGTTCATCAACATATGGCGCGCCTGCGGCCCCAGCTCCTCGGTCGCCTCATGGCCCCCGATGACTGTCTCAATGCTTTCGCGCAAGCTCTGATCTTCCGGCTGGCCAGGAAGCTTTTTCACAATCCAGCCCACTAGGCGTGTCCAGGTACTTGGCTGGCGCGCGCGCCCAACATCCTTCGTCCTCATGTGACGTTCTTTCCTGTCCCCATATCGCTCATCTTTTCTCTTCCCGGGGCCTTTCATCCGGTCCAACAAAATAAGGATCTGCGATCCCGAAAAGCTTCAACAACTCTCGCTCGCGCTTTTCCATTTTTTCCGCGTCTTTGTCGTTTATGTGATCATACCCCAAAAGATGCAGAACGCCGTGTACAACAAGATGCGCGAGATGGTCATCAAAACTCTTGTGCTGGGTTTTTGCCTCGGCTTTCACTGTCTCATAGGCAAGGGCGATGTCACCCAGGGACGAGGGTTCGGCGTAAAGCGCACCTGCAGGCGTGGGTGCATTGGGAAAAGAGAGGACATTTGTGGGTTTGTCTTTTCCTCGAAACTTCCGATTGAGAGATCGTACGAATGTGTCATCTGCCAAAAGCACGCTGAGCTCCGCCACTGGAGAGGTTCCATCATGTTCAAAAACCGTTTGTGCCATGCGGAGTACAATCTCTTCAGCTGCAGCATCCCATGAGCCCCCAGCGCGGGAGATCTCGACAGACAGGTAAGGAGGCTCACCGCTCAACCCGACTTCATCATTCGTAGGTTCCGCGCTCACGATCAATCGCTCGCCTTCTTGCCACCGTTGGAAAGCAGGTCTTTCTCATCCGCCCCATAGGCTTGAACGATGCGGGTCACCAATGGATGACGCACGACATCCCTTGCGGTGAATTGAACGGTGGAAACTCCCTTGACTCCTTTGAGAACACGTAACGCGTCTCCCAGACCAGATTTCGCCCCCAAAGGAAGGTCAACCTGACTTGGGTCGCCGGTAATCGCCATGCGGCTGTTTTCACCAAGGCGGGTCAGGAACATTTTCATCTGCACCGGTGTGCAGTTTTGTGCTTCATCCAGGATGACAAACGAGTTGGCAAGCGTTCGACCGCGCATGAAGGCGAGCGGCGCCACTTCGATTTCTCCGGATTCAAGCCCGGCCATCACCTGCTCCCCAGGAAGGCTGTCATAGAGAGCGTCATATAGCGGGCGCAGGTAAGGATCGATCTTTTCGCGCATATCGCCTGGCAGAAAGCCTAAGCGCTCACCCGCTTCTACGGCAGGGCGCGACAGGATGATCCGGTCGACCTTTTTCTGGAGCAGCATTGAAACGGCGACGACAACCGCAAGGTATGTCTTGCCAGTACCCGCAGGACCAATGCCGAAAACGAGCTCATTCTCCAAAAGGGACTCCAGATAGGTCCCTTGCGTTGGAGACCGAGGTGAGATCACGCGCTTACGGGTTGTGATCTGCAGTTTTTTGTTTGCCCCAGATCCGCGTTCCCGTTCTGCCTTTGGCGCATTGGCCATTCGGATTGCCCCATCTACTTCGCCGGGTGTCACTTCGAGCCCCGATTTCAACCGTGCATAGAGATCCTTGATGACAGCTTCGGCCCGCTCCCGCGCATGCACCGTGCCCGTCAAGACCAGCTCGTTGCCGCGCGAGGTTGCCATGACGCCAAGCTCTTGTTCCAGACGCGCAAGGTGACGATCATGTTCACCAAACAATTCACTCAACAGCCGGTTGTCATCAAAGTTGATAACGAGACTTCCCTTTTTCTCATCAGGGCGTCCTTCGGTCGATAAGGTCAAGTCTGGCTGGCTCCTTGGTCGAGTTGAGTTGTTACAAGCGTCGCAGACAGCGAGTTCGCAAACCCTTGGTCAATCGTCACGTCAGCGAAATGCCCAAATGTATCTTCCGGCGCCTCTACATGGACGGACTGAAGATAGGGTGATCGACCGACGAGTTGCCCGTCTTTCTTTCCGCGGCGATCCAAGAGCACACTCATTGTCCGGCCCTCGCAAGATCGATTGAATGCCGCCTGATCGATGTTCAATTTATCCTGCAGGCGCGCCAGACGTTCAGCTTTAACGGCCTCTTCGACCTGTATTGTTTCTCCTGCTGCCGGTGTCCCGGGCCGCGGCGAATATTTGAACGAATAGGCCTGCGCGTACCCAACCTCGCCAACCAATGACAAAGTGTCTTCGAAATCCTGGTCTGTCTCGCCTGGGAAGCCGACAATAAAGTCAGACGACAGAGCAATATCGGGACGCGCTTCACGAATGCGCTCAATCAGGCGCAGATAGGAAGCCGCGTCATGCTGCCTGTTCATCGCGGCCAGAATATTGTTTGAGCCTGACTGCACAGGCAAATGAAGGTAAGGCATTAAAACATCCACAGCTCCATGTGCGCGGATCAGTTCCTCATCCATGTCACGCGGATGGCTCGTCGTGTATCGAAGTCGGTCAATGCCATCGATCTCCGCCAGCGCATAAATCAAGCGGCCGAGGGACCAGTCTTTTCCATCCGACCCTTCACCGTGATAGGCATTAACGTTCTGGCCGAGGAGCGTGATTTCGCGGACGCCACCTGCCACCAGTTCCTTGGCTTCCTGAATGACCTTGGCAGCGGGCCGTGAAAACTCTGCGCCGCGCGTATAGGGAACGACACAAAAGGCACAGAATTTGTCACAGCCTTCCTGCACGGTGAGAAAGGCCGTTCGACCACGTGCAATGGTTTTTTTCTTAGCAGGTGCTGGCAGCGCATCGAACTTGTCTTCTACGGGGAAGTCTGTTTCGACAATCCCACGCGAGCCATTGTCGGTGCGCTTTAGGAGGTCAGGCAGGCGGTGATAGCTCTGAGGACCGAAGACAAGGTCAACGACCGGCGCGCGGCGGACCATTTCTTCCCCTTCAGCCTGGGCGACACAACCAGCAACGCCGATGGTCATTGACCCACCGTGTCGCTCTCGCTCCTCTTTCAGGGCACGCAGACGTCCTAGCTCGGAGTAAACCTTCTCGGCCGCTTTTTCGCGGATGTGACAGGTATTCAGAATGACAAGATCAGCGGTTGCCGGGTCCAGCGTTTCCGCATAGCCCGCCGGTGCCAGAACGTCCGCCATGCGGTCGCTGTCATAGACATTCATCTGGCAGCCATAGGTCTTAATGAAAACCGATTTCTTTTCGATCCCCTCGGTAGACTGCGCGGACTGCTGGTCAGTCTGCCTGTCTGGGGTCTCACTTAGATGCTCTGGCACTGTCGGCGCTTTCAACTCCGCTCGATTTTCATCATCCCATTATAGTTCTGCCTGGGGGCAGCTCTTGCCTGGGACACTCCACTCTAGATCTCTACTTCGTCGCTTTTCCGGGCACATTAGTGCTTCACCCTCAGCCGAAAACGCTCCGGACCGGATCATATAGAGCCAATCGCATGATATTACCATGACGGAAGGGTTTTCGGCAGGCCTATTCAGCTGCGATGGTGGGCTGGCTTTTTTTCTCAGAATTCCCGGAAGGGGTCGGGTTTTCACCATCGAGCTCTGCCTCAGGGGCCAGGAGCTCCCCGGCAAGGGCCCGTTTCATGCCCATGCTCGCCTGCGCCTCACAATAGGCGGCGAGCTTTTTGCGGTTGTCATGGGTGTCCAGTGTAACCGGCTCGTGGAACTCCACCACGACCTCAAACGGTCCAAGACCAAAAGCCTCCCAGAGGTGGGGCCCTAGATCCATGTCGCCATACCACGCAAAATAGGGGCGAAACTGCCGACCCATAGGCATGCCACAGAGCTTTGTGTAGGTAATGGAAACGGGCTGAACATGGACAGGCTTGGCGTCTTCGCCTGCCCCAACCGCCATTTGGGCAACGGCCATGAGAGCGCTCTTGAACGGCAAAACCCGGTTGCCATCGCTTGATGTCCCTTCGGGAAAGAGAACCAGCGTGTCGCCGCCAGAAATCCGGTCATGGATTTCATTTGCCGTGGCGGCAGCTTTCGTCCGACGCTCCCGGTCAACAAAAACCGTCTCCTGCAGCCGCGCGAGCGTGCCAAAGAAGGGCCATGCAGCGACCTCTTTCTTTGCAACGAAAGACAGCGGTGTCACCGAGCCCAGTACCGGAATATCCAGGTAAGAATTATGATTGGAGGCGATGAGGCAGGGACCGTCATTGAAAGGCGTCCCACGCACAGTGACTTCGATGCCTATTATCCCACATAGAATGCGGTGAAACCGAACAGGCAGTTTTTTGGAATAAGGACGGTTGAACTTCACGCCCAACCACTGGACTGGCGTCACCATCAAGGCAGACAAGACAAAAAGGAAGAGTTTGCTTCCAGCGCGAACATTTTTCACGAGACCCATCCTCCCGTCCCAACACGCCGCGCGGTATGTTCACCGCTTACTTGGTGCTGGGAGCCTTTTTTGAATCGGCGAGTGGAATGCCATAAAGCTCCAACCGGTGATCCACCAGATTGAAACCAAGCTCACGCGCAACAATCTGCTGAAGTCGTTCGATTTCGTCATTGTGAAACTCAATGACTTCCCCCGTCTGCAAATTGATCAAATGATCATGATGTTCTTCGGTGACCTGCTCGTAGCGAGAGCGACCATCTCGAAAATCATGCCGTTCAAGAATGCCCGCCTCTTCAAAAAGACGTACCGTGCGATAGACGGTGGCAATCGAAATCTTGTTGTCAATGGCCGCTGACCGGCGATAGACCTCTTCCACATCTGGATGGTCGCTCGCCATGGACAGAATACGTGCGATCACCCGGCGCTGTTCCGTCATCCGCATGCCCTTTTTGACACACAGGTCCTCGATGCGCTGAGGATCATCGTCTGCAGATTTGATGCGTTCTGTTTCAGGCATCTCTTGTCGTTCCGGCCGCCACTGTTAAAAGTCGCTCAAGTTTAGTCTTTTGGGTCTTCCTTGTCACCCAACGACGCGCTTCATTGTCAGGGAATCGACGCGCGTTCCATCTGCCCGCTTGTAGTACGCCGAACGCCGTCCGACTACCTCAAATTCAAGGCCCTTGTAGAGTTTGAGCGCCGCCTCATTATCCTCTGCCACATCCAAAAAGACCGTCGATATGGCCTCTTGAAGCATTATTCCCAGAAGAAATGTGCCAATGCGCTTTCCACGAGCCTCCGGCAGAACGCCAATGGCGAGGATCTCCGCTTCGCCATCAATGGCGCGCATCAGAACAAAACCGACAGGTTGGTCTGATGCGCCGTCCGTCGCGATAGCGCCAAGCATGCCAGGTGTTGAGAAAAGAGACGCCATGCTTTCGGGCGACCAGGCTTCGGAGAAACAACGGCTGTGCAAAGCTGACAATATCTCAGCATGGGCGCCGCTAACCTGCTCTGTGCGAAGTGCGTCGCTCACAACAAGCCACTGGGGGATGCCGCCAATGGGTTGGCTGGCAGTTTTGCGTCGGGCGCACGCAGGTAGAGCGGGCCTGGCATTCTATCGGTATTGGCAGGACGGTCCGCCGCAATCTCTGCAACGATACGCGCGTCGGGAAGAGCTGCGGCTGAAGCAAGGCTAATATTGTGGGCGTGTGACGCCAACCGATCGCGAACAAGGGCCGCACCCGTCCCAACACATATGAGCGTCTGATCAGGGACATGGGCAGCTAGATCATCTAGAGACACCAAAGCGGGCTCCGTGAGACTTGCGCCGTCGGCTGCGAAACTTTGGAGATAGGCTTCGTTGCGCCTCGCATCGAAGCTGGCCACAATTGCCGCGCCGCCCTTTGCCTCTTGCCTCACAGGCCGGGCAATCGCCTCAAGTGTGGTGACCCCAATCAGGGGCTTGTCCGCCGCCACCGCCAGTCCACGCGCAGTCGCAAGCCCTACACGAAGCCCTGTAAAAGTGCCAGGTCCCACCGTTACCGCAAAGGCATTCAGATCCTCAAACGCAAAAGCCGCTTCTGCCTGAACTTCTTCGATCATCGGCACCAGGGCTTCGGCATGACCCTTGGGCAGGGGTGTCCAGCGATGCGCTGCGACAGCACCATCTCGCCATAGCGCGACGGAGCAAGCTGCCTGTCCGGTATCAATGGCGAGAAGAGTGGTCATGTTTTTGTGTTCAGCGCCGCTCGTCAGACGATGGAGCAGGCATCGTCAAATGCGAGGCGTGGCGAGCGGTCAAACATTTCTCTACCCGCGTCGCCATACCCAATATTGCAGATGAAGTTTGCCTTCACCTTGCCGTCCGGGAAAAACGCTTCATTGACTGCAATCGGGTCGAAGCCAGACATAGGCCCGCAATCAAGACCCAGCGACCGGGCCGCGATCATGAAATAGGCCCCTTGCAGGCTGGAATTGCGGAACGCTGTTTCCTGAATGAGCGGGTCATTGCCCGCAAACCAGTTCCGCGCATCTGGATTGTGCGGAAAGAGCTCCGGGATTTTTTCAAAGAACTCAAGATCGTAGCCGATGATCGCGCAAGCCGGCGCTTCTTTGGTCTTGCCCTGATTCTGTGGCAGGAGCGCCGGCATCAGCTTTTCTTTTGCCTCATCAGAGCGCACAAAAACAATTCTTGCAGGAGAACAATTCGCGCTGGTCGGTCCCATTTTCATGAGATCATAAAGTTCCTTCAGCGTTTCATCGGAAACAGTTTTATCCGTCCACGCATTAAATGATCTGGCATCGCGGAAAATCGTATCCAGCGCTGCTCCGTCCAACGTCCCCATAGCTCGTCCTTGTGTTTGTGTAACCAGTGTCGCGCTTAGACTGCACGAACCTCTTCGATTTCCGGCACGAAATGCTTCAGCATGTTTTCAACGCCATGCTTGAGCGTCTGTGTTGATGCGGGGCAGCCCGCGCAGGCGCCGACCATGTTGAGATAGACAATGCCTTTGTCAAAACCCTGAAAGGTAATGTCGCCACCGTCCTGCGCCACGACAGGTCGCACACGGGTATCGAGCAATTCTTTGATCTGACCGACAATCTCGGAATCGTCTTCCGTAACCTCATTCGGGTCCGTGTTCTCAATACTATCGTTCATGAGCGGCGCGCCGGAGGTGAAGTGCTGCATGATGGCGCCTAAGAGTGCCGGCTTAATATGCTGCCATTCCACATCACCTTTGGTGATGGTGACAAAATCCGCGCCAAAGAAGACACCAGCAACACCGTCCACGTCGAACAGCGCCTTTGCGAGCGGCGAGCGCTCAGCGGCGGTAGCATTCGGGAAGTCAGCCGCGTGGCCGTCACCCAGCACATCTTGTCCCGGCAGAAATTTGAGAGTTGCGGGGTTTGGCGTTGATTCCGTCTGAATAAACATGCGCCTGCTCCTTGAAGGGGGTGAATCCGATAACCCCTTGGATGACATGGGATTTTGGACCGTTTCTCACCTCTAAATGGCGGAAATGGCGCCGGTATTCAAGCCCAAGTGGTGTACTCAGGTATTTCTGCGGCAGAATCAGCAAGAAACTAGCGAAATCTCACGCCAGATCGTGAATTTCGTCTTCTGTGAGCGATCCTGGAACCACGGTCACAGGGATGGAGAAACCAGCCCCAACGCCGCCTGCGGCCATTTGCACCAGAGGGCCCGGGCCTTCTTTGCCGGTGCCAGCCGCAAGCACAAGGATCGAAATCGCTGGGTCTTCCTTGATCATGGCTTGCACGATATCCGGTTTTGTTCCCTCGCGGATTTCAAGCTCCGGCATCAGACCAGAAACCTCGTTCACCCGAGCCGCGTGGCGGTGGAGAATACGCTCTGCTTCTTCCCGCGCCTCTTCCTTCATGATGTTTTCAACGCCGAGCCAATGCTCAAAGCCACCTGGCTCCAGTGCTGCCAGCAAGACGAGGCCGCCTTTTGTATGGCGAGCGCGACGCGCGGCAAAGTGGATCGCCACTTCGCATTCAGATGTCTCATCGACGACGACCAGAAACTTCCGCCGCTTGATCGGGGCAGCGTCCGTGTCTTTCGCCATTTCTGTTTCTTTGGCTGTCATGGGTGACATGCTGCCACCCTTTCAGGCGGCACGTCTACGGCCAAAAACGCACCAAAGCAGCCTTACTTCAAAAGAATATTCGTGATTTCGCGAAGTTGCGTGCGTGCGCGGAGCAAGTAGAAGCCCTGTGACGCCAAATGGCTTGGCTGAATCTGTGCGTCCGGCGCACCGTTTACAACAACCATGGGAGAGAGCATGGCCGCTTTCAGCATGCTGTCGAGCATCTGCTCCCAGGCGGTGTTTAACTCTCGCTCAGTGATGAGCGTATCGAAGTCTTTGCCCAGCGCATCCAGAAGCAAGTAGTAGGCGTAAAGCTGACCCTTCACATTGTAGAAGTGATCGTCAGCGGATGTGTCGATAAAGCTGCCGGAGTTTTCCACCACCGCTTGATCGAGCACAGCAGATGATGAGCCGATGTCGAGCGCAATACGATCTAGCGTTGCCATGAGATTATCGCCGCGGCGTTCAAACACTGCTTCGCCCGCCGCCAAACGGACATTGTATTTCAGCAGTGCGCTGCGGGCTTCGCGATATTGCGCTTCGGATGAGGCGCGAGGCATCAGCGACACAGACGGGTCCCAAACCCAAACATCGCCCGCATATTGCAGCAGGCCTGAGGCAGACTGCAGATCCGGGTCTGCCTGACTTGAGCCGCGTGTCCGGCCCAGCTGATCGGTCAGCTCAAACGAAAAACGCGCGAGCGCAGACACCATGCCCTGCTGATAGTTGGGCATGTTGTCGAGGAAAGCGGAGGGGACAAACCAGGGATCGTTTGATGTCCAGCGTTTGTCGTTCACTTCCCGCTGAATGAGCGCTGCCGTCATGGCGACGGCATGAGAGCCGCCAGGCACGATATCTTCGGCTGCCGGACGGAAATTCGGATCATCTTCAATGTCGTTGATCCAAAGGCCACCGACCACATAATAGAGAAAGAGAAAAATCAGGACGCCAATACCAGTCTTGCGCGCCGCACCGCCCTTAAAAAACCGTCCAAGATTGCCGATCTTGAATGAGGGGAAGGAACCGCCTTTGCGGTACATCCAACGATGTTTCAGACGATCTTTGTAACCACCGAGCGTATCGCGGAGGGTCATGTGGCTTCCTTTTTACCTACCGGTTTAGTGAAATGTGGGCGCTTTAACTCTCTGGTTCAAGCGCTGCCCCCAAATGGTCAAAAAGCGGGTCGTCCACTTTTGTCCTGTTTCCGGATGGTGAGACCTAAGCCCGCGTCACCTGAAAATACTTAGTTGCCATTGGTGATGGGCTTAACCAGATCATCCACCGCTTTTACCTGACCCAGCAGCTTGGGAAGATCATCAAACGGCAGAGCGCTTGGCCCGTCGCATTTCGCATTGTCCGGGTCTTCATGGGCTTCGAGGAAGAGGGCAGCCACCCCAACGGCAACACCAGCACGTGCCAGATCGTAAATCTGTTCGCGGCGGCCACCAGAAGCTTTTGACCCTGGCGCACGGGTCTGCAGTGCATGGGTCACGTCAAAGACAATCGGCACATCGTTGTTTTCATTCTTGATGACACCGAAACCCAGCATGTCGACCACCAGGTTGTCGTAACCAAAGCTCGACCCGCGTTCGCAGACCATGATCTGGTCGTTTCCACAGGCCCTAATCTTGTCAACAATGTTCGGAATCTGCTGCGGGCTTAGGAATTGCGGTTTCTTCACATTGATCGGCAAGCCGGCTTCAGCAATGGCGCGTACAAGGTCTGTCTGCCGCGCCAGGAAAGCGGGGATCTGAAGAATGTCTAAGACTTCCGCCGCAGGCTTCACCTGCTCGATTTCATGAATGTCAGAAATTACCGGCACGCCGAAGGTCGTTTTGATCTCCTGGAAAATCTTCAGTCCTTCATCCAGACCGGGACCGCGGAACGAGTCCACTGACGAGCGGTTGGCTTTGTCAAAAGAGGCTTTGAAGATATAGGGCAGCTCAAGCTTTGTTGCCTGTTCGATATAGATCTCTGCTGCCTTCATGGCCATGTCGCGAGACTCAATGACATTCACCCCTCCAATAAGGGTGAGCGGTTTGTCATTTCCGATTTCAATGCCTGCAACGGTGACTGTGTTCATCACGCTCTCTCCTGACCAATGACTCGCGCCTCAGGCGCGTTGCTCGTATGAGAACCAAAAGTTGCGCCAAGGTTGCGCATCTTTTGGCACAATTTTGCCAATGCTGATTGCACCACGCCTTAAATAAATCCAACAATCTCTTTGACTTTGGCCAGACCCGGCTGTGCGATTGCGTCCGCACGCTCACCGCCACTTTTAAGAACCGTGTCAATGTAAGCGGTGTCCTCCATCAGGCGTGCCATCTCGCCGGTGATAGGTGAGAGCTTCTCATTGGCGAGTTCTGCAAGGGCTGGCTTGAAGCTTGAGAATTGCGACCCGCCATGCTGCTGAAGCACCGCTTCTTTGGTGACGTCCGCGAGCGCTGCATAAATGCCCACAAGATTATCCGCCTCCGGACGTTCTTTCAGTCCCTCAAGCTCTGATGGTAATGGTTCAGGGTCGGTGCGTGCTTTGCGGATTTTCTTGGCAATATCATCGGCGGAATCGGTCAAGGTAATCCGGCTCATGTCTGAGGGATCAGACTTTGACATTTTCTTTGAACCATCACGCAGGCTCATGACCCGTGTCGCTGCCCCCATGATCAAAGGCTCCGGCAGCGGAAAGAAGTCTTCGCCTCCGAAGTCGCCAAAATCATTGTTGAACTTCTGGGCGATGTCGCGCGCAAGTTCCAGATGCTGTTTCTGATCATCGCCCACCGGCACATGGGTCGCGCGGTAGGCCAGAATGTCGGCGGCCATCAGGACCGGATAGTCATAAAGACCCACGGACGCGTTTTCGCGGTTCTTGCCTGCTTTTTCCTTGAACTGGGTCATGCGGTTCAACCACCCCATGCGCGCCACGCAATTCAACACCCAGGTGAGTTCGCCATGGGCGGACACTTTGGACTGGTTGAAGATCACCTGTTTCTCGGCATCAACGCCCGCAGCGATATAGGCGGCAGCAACTTCACGTGTGTTGTGAGCGAGCTCTTTTGGATCCTGCCAGACCGTAATCGCGTGCATATCGACGACGCAATAAATGCATTCATGGGTTTCCTGCAGTCCGACAAAATTGCGGATCGCGCCCAGATAGTTCCCCAGATGCAGGTTCCCGGTGGGTTGAACCCCGGAAAACACACGATTAGTTGGCTGTTCCATTTGTTTTACTCATCCTTGCTCTCTCATCGCGCTTCCCGGGCGGCGAACCGCACACACTTCGCCTGGAAGCGCTTTACTGCTGTCGCTTTGGACCACGACACGCGCTTATTTCGTCGCGTTTCCGGACGGAAAACCGCCAAGTCAGATTTGGCACTTTTCCTAGAAACGCTTAGGGAGGGTATGCGCTGCCGAGACTGGCCTTGCAATACCCCCTGAACCCACTTGGCCGCTTTTTCTCACCGTTAACCGCGTCGGAACATCGCCTTCAGCTCACCAAGCTGGGCGGTGCCTGTCGCTATGATGGCCAGACCCAGCAGGAGCCCGCCGCCGGTAATCAGGAAACCAAGGGCGATGACGCCTTCCCAGAAGCTTGCGGCAAGATAGGGCGCGGCGACACCCATACCATACCAGAGCCCCAACCCCATGGCCGTTGATGAGGCCAGCAGCCGAGGCAAGCGCGACTTCAATCTTGCGTCCATCTGATAGTGGCCTTCGCTCATAAGCCGTCCCCCCAGAAGCCCGGCATTCACCCAGGCAGCGGCAGACGTTGCGAGCGCAATGCCCACATAGCCAATCCAATAGAAGAGGATGAGAGAGCCTGTAATGTTCACCGCGATCCCGATCGCTGCATAGCGCATGGGCGTCACTGTATCTTCGCGGGCAAAGAAGCCAGGCGAAAAGACTTTGGTCAACACGAAGGCGGGCAGGCCAATGGCGAAGGCTGAAAGCGCGAGCGCCGTCCCTGCCGTGTCTGCTGCGGTGAAAGCGCCGCGCTCGAACAGAACCTGAATGATGGGTGCTGGTATGACGGCCAGCGCCACGGAAGCAGGCACGGTCAGCAACATGGCAAACTCAAAGGCCCGGTTCTGCGCATTGTTGGCACCGCTGGTGTCGTCTGCGCGCAGACGACGGGAAAGGTCCGGCAGCAAGACAATGCCAATGGCGATGCCCACCACGCCCAATGGCAGTTGGTAGATGCGGTCCGCGTAATAGAGAAGCGAGACCGCCCCATCCTGGAGGCTCGCAATGATAGAGCCGATCAGGAGATTGATCTGTGTGATGCCGCCGGCAATCACACCGGGGATGCCAAGGGTGATGAGCCGCCTCACGCCGGGTGTCATACGCGGCCAGCGTAAGTGAATGGAAAAGCCCGCGCGCTTCACCGCAATCATCATCAAAGTGAACTGCGCAGCCCCTGCAATGGCCACACCCCAGGAGAGCACCAGGCCCGGGTTCTCAAAATGAGGGGCCGCAAACCAGATCGCCACGATGAGCACAATATTGAGCAAGATGGGCGCGGCGGCGGCGGCGGTGAACCGACCAACGGAATTGAGGACCGCTGACAAGAGCGCCACCAGCGACATGAACATGAGGTAGGGAAAGGCGACTCGGGTAAAGAGAATGCCCATCTCGAACTTGTCCGGCGTGTCAGCAAAACCCGGCGCGATCACATACATGAGCCAGGGCATGGCAAGCTGTGCTGCAAGCGTGAGCAGGATCAGGGTTGTGAGCAACACAGAAAGCGCTTCCTCTGCAAAGCGCTTGGCGGACGCTTCACCCTCCCCCTCCAACCGTTTGGCAAAGAGCGGCACAAAAGCAGAGTTAAACGCCCCTTCCGCAAAGAGGCGCCGGAAGAGATTTGGGAATTTGAAGGCGACAAAAAACGCATCGGCAATCGGCCCGGTGCCCAAGACCCCCGCAATGAAAATGTCCCGGATGAAGCCCAGCACCCGGCTTATCATGGTCATGCCGCCCACGGTCATGGCAGATTTAACGAGGTTCATGGGGCGCGCTCAGCTCCGGTGCGGCGATTCGATTGCTCTGAGAGTAAGGCGCCAAAGACAAAACTATACTTAAAAACTTACGCCGCGATGAGATCTGTTTCCTGGAACAACTCAAAGAGACGCACCTTTATAGCGTTCCTAAACTGTTTTCGCGAGACGCCCGGCCCAGTCAACAACTCAATATGAGCGTGATGACGGCCTTCAGATGGAAAATGAACAACCTCGAATCTATGCCCGTCCATTCCTTGGATATCTCTAATTGCTTTGACTTCCGCAGAGAGGAAACCCACGTACACAATTCCCCGTTTAGGGTCCGCGGAGTTGTCTTTCTCCGCTTTCGCTCGACCGATGTCATGCACATCTGTTGATGTTATTGCGATTGCGCGCCAAACAACGGATTCTTTTCGACCACCGTTTCGATTTTGGAATTGAAAAACGTTCTCTCGATGCAGCTCGTTTCCCTGCAACATATGTGGCTTAAGGATTAGTCGACTAACATGGTCGCTATCGAGGATCGGTTCGTCCGGCGGAGTCACTTTTTGCCTGGTGATGTGTTCTTAGTCGAATCAGGATTTCACTCGGAATGGTAGACTTTCTGTATTGGATGTCATGCAAATAATGCTCTTCGGAGCTAGCAGGCCAAACTGAAAAATGAAGCTGATCTTTTTCAATTGTCAAAACAGAAGCGCGCTTCTTACCCCATAATAACATAATCCCCCCCTCACCATCGGGAGCATACTTTGTTTCTGCTAGGTCTACCGGAAGGTTGGCGATGAACCTAACGCACGTTTCGATCGCTCCGTTTTCAACAAATGATCCATCACCACTCTTCACCTTCAACGAAGGGTCGGCCCGAAGAGAACGGATGATTAGTGCACGAGGATCATTGATTGACATAATTTCTGACGACGAGAAATAGCCAGCACCTTCAGCCACAGCGACCGGGGCGGCCTTTTCGTTTTCCGCCCTCTCAATAACACCAACATCAGACGTGGAGGACACTGTCGACCAAGTCATTTGTTGGAGACTACTGTCTGAGGACGCGTCACTATACGCAAAATCATTCATGTTTGTTCCATGGTCCTGTTTGAAGCTCTTCGTCTGTTACATCTGCGAAGGCTTTGACGATCCACTCGTGTGCAATTGCGAACCACTCTTCGAGACTAGAATCTCCGCTAGCATCAATCCCACGCGCCGTAAGCTCAAGCCGCAACGCGGGTAGCCCGGTTTTTACATTCAGTGCACTGGCCGCTGTCAAATGAAGCCGACCTAAACTATCGGGCAATAAAAAGCTTGAATTCAGTGCCATATGTTCCGGCTCCCGGAGGAGCCGCGAAGCGGAATCGCGCCAAGCTAAGTCTGGAAGAATGGAATGGACGCTTTTTATTTGCCCGTTCACCTCTTCTCTGTCTATGCCATTTATGTAGGTCAACTCCAGCTGGTTAATCTTTGGACGGACAATTTTGTTTTTGTCCAGAAAACCCTCGAACGTCTCGAAGGTCTGCATGAATCTTCCAAATACAGCATCGAATCTTGGATAAACTGGAGCCGCATCTTGTTTTCTCCAATTAAACAAAAACCGGTCAGGTTGCAGCTGTACCAACTCGGTCTCATTTGATGAGACAAACCATATTCGAGGAAGCGGCGGTAACGGCGACAATGCGAGGGTCATGGTCTGCGGCGACCCTTCACCCGACAAATTCTCCCGCACAGGTTCCAATGTTGGCTGCATCTGGACTGTAGGAAATTCTTCCTCAATTTCCGCCCAGAATTTGCCGGTCAACGGCGCGTGCAAGTCATAAATCGTCTCAAACTGGACACCGCACACGACCTCAATGATCGGTGGGTTTTCATATGAAGGCAGACCTTTTGCCATTCTAGTTTACGCGTTGCCCCCGGAACGTGCCTTTCCATTTATACTCTTCTAGCATTGATTAACATCACTGTGAATCCCCTAATAAATTGGAAATTTCGGCTTAAAATCAACGAGGATAACTTTTATTTGTGCGTCACGCAGCGGCCTCACGGCGCTGGGGGCGGGATTTTTTGATCGGGTTTTCCAGGGCTTCGAGCAGTTGGCGTTCCACAGCTTTTTTCTTGTTGGTATTCGTCACTTTCTGGCCGATCAGGTCCTTCACATAAAAAACGTCCACCGCCCGCTCCCCGAAGGTTGCGATATGGGCTGAGCCAATGGTGAGGCCCAAATGGAAGAAGGTGCGGGTGAGTGCATGAAGCAGGCCTGGCCGGTCGAGACCGTTTACCTCGATCACCGTGAATTCTTCTGACGCCTCATTGTCGATATAGACATTGGGCGCAATGGTGAAGGCGTCCAGCATGGACTGGCGCTTGTTGCGTTGCTCAATCGCATCTGGGGGCAGGATGTCGCCGGCCAAGACTTTGCGAATGGTGTCTTCGAGCCGCTTCAGCCGACGTGGCTCGTGAAGGGCCGTCTTTTGATCGTCTTGAACCCAGAGCGTATCAAGCGCCATGCCGTCGCGGGTCGTGAAAATTTTGGCATCTACAATGGTGACACCCCCCGCCGCACAAGCGCCCGCGAAACGCGAGAAGAGGCCCGGATGGTCTTGCGTAAAGAGCGTGATCTCCGTAACCGCCCGCTCAGTATCCGGGCGCGTTTCAACTACCAGTGGCTCCTCGCGGCCTTCCCACATGAGATTTGCATGGCGCACATGGGTGTCTGCATCAAAACCCAGCCAATAGCCCGGCGCGTGTCGGCGCAGCTGATTGTCGATCCGCGTTTTCGGCCAATCGCCTTCGAGTGCCCCTGCGAGCGCTTCTTTGGCCGCGGCGATGCGGCCTTCGCGGTTCACGCTTGTTTCGCCCGACAGCACACCTTCAGTTTCGAAATAGAGTTCGCGCAAAAGCTGCGCCTTCCAACCATTCCAGGTGCCTGGGCCCACGGCCTTGATGTCGGCAACTGTCAAAACCAATAGTAGTTTCAGGCGTTCCGGGCTTTGCACGATGTTCGCAAAATCCTGAATGGTCTTAGGGTCGGACAGATCGCGCTTCTGGGCGATGTCGCTCATCACCAGATGATTTTCCACAAGCCAGGCAACCGTCTCCGTGTCGCCTTTGCTCATGCCGAGGCGCGGACAGAGTTTGCGAGCAATCGCAGCACCCGCTTCGGAATGATCTTCCGGGCGGCCTTTGGCAATATCGTGCAGGAACATGGCAACAAAGAGCACATCGCGCTTGCCCGTTTTCGACATGAGCTCATTGGCGAGCGGGTATTCTTCCGCCAGGTCGCCCCGCTCAATTTCAGACAGGATACCGATGGCGCGGATCAGATGCTCGTCCGCGGTGTAGTGGTGATACATGTTGAATTGCATGAGCGCCACGATGCGCCCGAAGTCCGGCACAAAGCGGCCAAGCACGCCTGCTTCATTCATCTTGCGCAAAGTCCGTTCCGGATTTTTGCGCGAGGTGAGGATCTCCAAAAAGAGACGGTTCGCCTCTTCATTCTTGCGCAGCTTTGCATCGATCAGTTTCAGTGAGCGCGTGAGCAACTGAAGCGCACTTGGATGGATCTGCAATCCATGCTCATCCACCACATGGAAGAGGCGCAGAATATTGACCGGATCGTCTTTAAAGAAGTTCTCGCTTTTGACGGAGAGACGGCCGGCGGCAACTTCGAAGCCCTGCACATCTTTCTTTCGGCGCAGCACCGCCATAAAGCGGCCAATGCCGGGTTTTTTCTTCTGCTCCTGATCTTCAAGGATCGAGCAGAGGATACGGGTGAGATCTCCCACGTCTTTTGCAACCAGGAAATAGTGCTTCATGAAGCGCTCGACGCCACGGAGGCCCCGATGTTCCTGGTAGCCCAATAGCTCTGCCATCTCCGTTTGAACATCAAAGGAGATGCGTTCTTCAGCACGGCCCGTCACAAAGTGCAGTTCACAGCGTACGGCCCAAAGGAAGTCCTCTGCCTTACGGAAGAGATTGTATTCCTGTTTTGAGAACACACCGACCTTTACCAGGTCGCTTGGCTTTTTGACGCGATAAACATATTTCGCGATCCAGAAGAGCGTGTGGAGATCGCGGAGACCCCCCTTGCCTTCCTTCACGTTGGGCTCAACCAGATAGCGGGACATGCCCGTGCGTTGATGACGGTCATCGCGCTCGGCGAGTTTTGCCTCCACGAACTCATTGGCGGTCCCTTTAACCACATCCTTGTCGAACGCCACTTCCATATCGTCAAACAACGCCTTGTCGCCGCAGAGGTAGCGAGACTCCAGGAGGGCCGTTCGAATGGTCATGTCTTCTTTGGAAAGGCGAATGCAATCAGCAATGGAGCGGGTGGCGTGGCCAACCTTCAGCCCCAAATCCCAAAGCGCATAGAGGATGAACTCTGCGAGGCTTTCTCCCCAGGGGGTCTGTTTGTAGGGTAGCAAAAAGAGCAGGTCGACGTCAGAACCCGGGGCCAGCGCTCCGCGCCCATAGCCGCCGGTGGCAACGATGCTAAGCCGCTCAGATGAAGTGGGGTTGGTTGCGCGAAACTGGGTTCGGGTCGCAAAGCCGAACAATTCCCGGATGATGGTGTCTTGGAGGTAGGAGAGACTTTCCGCACAGACCCTGCCTCGATGCGCGCCCTGTTCCAGGCGCTCCCGCGCTTTCGTCCGCCCCTCTGCCTGGGCCGTTTTCAGGACCTCCATCATGGCTTGACGCTGGGCCGTCTCATTGCCTGCATGAGCTTCATAGGTCGCGTCCAGCGTGCTGCGAATGGCAGCGGGATCGGCAATCTCAAGCATGCTTGGCAGGCTTCGGCCCATGGACGTTCCTTTCAACTGGTCTGATGGCACCGCATCCGGGCCTTTGGTCCTTGTCTCATGATCTATAGCAGGGTGCTTCACCCGCAACCCATGCCAATCACTCTAACAGCTGGGACAATAATTTCGATCTAAATGAGTCAATATTGCTGACCAAAAATTATCCTTAAGTTTCAGCTGGTTACTGGAAGCTCCAAATGTTCGCTTGCAGCAAATATTAACAAACATAATCCTTTAGCTCTTCTTAACCATGTTAAGTGCCTGACTCTGCTGGCGAATCTGCATTCCTGTGAAAATAAGATTCTAGCGAATCTTTAGCTGCCAAGCTGTTGATTCAATTATCTGAATCGGGAATTTTGCCTTTGAGCAGATAGATAAGCTCCAATGCCTCTTTCGGGCTCAAGTCATCCGGATTGAGCGCAGCGAGTTCCTGCTCCACCACACTTGGCTCCGATGACCGTCCACTTTGAGGTCTGGGGGCGCTTGAGAAGAGCGGCAAGTCCTCCACCAATGTCGTCGCGCCACTGTTCTCTGAGCCTTCTTCGAGTGCGGCGAGCACTTCATGGGCCCGTTCAATCACCGCCGGCGGGAGCCCGGCGAGTTTCGCCACCTGGATGCCGTAGGAGCGATCTGCGGCGCCTGCTGCCACTTCGTGGAGAAACACTACATCGCCCTGCCACTCCTTTACCTTCATGGTGGCATTCGCCAGAGAGGCAAGTTTTTCGTTGAGCGCGGTCAGCTCGTGATAGTGGGTCGCGAACAGCGCCCGGCACTTATTGACCTCGTGGAGATGCTCCACCGCCGCCCAGGCGATGGAGAGCCCGTCAAAGGTAGCAGTGCCACGCCCGATCTCATCCAAGATGACCAATGCGTGGGCACCCGCCTGATTAAGAATTGCGGCGGTCTCAATCATCTCGACCATAAAGGTAGAACGACCCCGCGCCAGATCATCGGCCGCACCCACACGCGAGAAGAGCCTATCCACAATGCCGATGGAGGCTTCCGCGGCTGGTACAAAACTTCCCATCTGGGCCAAAATGGCGATCAGCGCGTTCTGGCGAAGATATGTCGACTTACCTGCCATGTTCGGGCCGGTCAGCAACCAGAGACGTCTTGCATCCTCTGTGTCTGCTGAGAGATCACAGTCGTTTGCAACAAAAGGCCCGTCGCCTGCTTTTTCGAGCGCCGCCTCCACAACCGGGTGGCGCGCACCTTTGATGTCAAACACCAGAGAACCATCCACATGAGGCCTGGTCCAGCGCTGTTCTTCCGCCAATTCTGCAAGGCCAGCGGCTACGTCAAGGACGGCAAGGGCATCGGCAGCATCCGCAATCGTTTGCGTGTTATCAAGGACGCGGGCGGAAAGCTTTCCAAAAACCTCCAGCTCCATCTCCAGCGCCTGAGCGCCTGCGCGGGAGAGTTTTTCCGCAAGCTCTGAGAGTTCCACCGTGGTGAAGCGAACGGCGTTCGCCATGGTCTGCCGATGAATGTAGGTTTCATTGAGAGGCGCAGACATGAGTGCGTCTGCATGTCGAGGGGCCACCTCTATGAAATAGCCCAATACATTGTTGTGCTTGATCTTCATGGCAGAGATGGATGTCTCTGCGGCATATTTCGATTGCAGACCGGCAATTACCCGCCTGCTTTCATCACGGAGCAACCGCGTTTCATCCAAAGGTGGGTGATAGCCTTTCGCCACAAAACCACCGTCGCGGGCAAGCAAAGGCAGATCCACACCGAGCGCACGGGACAGCTCATCCTTCAGTGCGGCCGCACAGGCGTGTAGGGACAGACAGGCGCTTTCGATCTCTTCCGGCAACCCGTCAACACCACTGTCCAAGGCTCGCAGGCGCGTTGCAATCTCGTGAGCCTGGGCGAGCCCATCACGAATGGCGGCAATATCTCTCGGCCCCCCGCGCCCAACTGAAAGACGGGAGAGAGATCGCGCCATATCAGGAGCAGCTGTCAGATCACGACGCAGATTTCCCCGCAGCTCGCGGCCGTCGACCAGGAAACTGACGGCATCTTGGCGCGCGCGAATACCAGCGACGCTCGTAAGCGGTGCCGCCAGGCGGCTTGCCAGTTCCCGTGCCCCTGCCCCTGTTGCTGTGCGGTCGATCGTGGCGAGCAACGACCCCTGTTTCTCCCCGGCAAGCGTCTTCGTGAGTTCCAAGTTAGCGCGGGTGGCCGCATCCATTGCCATTGCAGCCCCTTGCCCTAAATGGGTGGGCGGCTTAAGTGCCGGCATCTGACCAACCTGCGTCAGGTCAAGATAATCAACCAACGCGCCAGCTGCGCCAAGCTCCGCACGTGTAAAGGTTCCAAAGGCATCAAGCGCGCCAACATTCAGTGTTTCTTTGAGGCGACGCTCAGCGCGCGTTGACTCAAACCGTTCGCCTGGCAGGGGTGTCACCGCGTTTTGCATCGACAGGGTGAACGCGATCTGTTCATCGGCGAGCAAAGCCTGAGGCAGGATCAATTCGCTGGCATCCAGCCGCGCGAGTTCTGCCCCCAGGTTTTCGGCGTTCACTTCCGTGACAGAAAAATCGCCCGTGGAAACGTCTGCGTAAGCCAGCCCCAGCACGCCACCTGCAGCTGTGCGCGATAACGCGGCAAGGTAGTTATGCGCGCGCGCATCAAGAAGCGTTTCTTCAGTCAGCGTGCCCGGGGTCACCAGTCGCACAACCTCACGCCGCACCACCGACTTGGAGCCGCGCTTTTTTGCCTCTGCCGGGTCCTCGGTCTGTTCGCAGACGGCAACCCGGAAACCTTTGCGAATGAGGCGCTCCAGATAGGCATCGGCCGCATGGACTGGCACGCCGCACATGGGAATATCTTCGCCAAGGTGCTTGCCGCGTTTGGTCAGCGTGATGTCGAGGGCACCTGCCGCTTTCACCGCGTCTTCAAAGAAGAGCTCGTAAAAATCGCCCATCCGATAGAACAGAAGAGCGTCCCGCTGATCAGCTTTCAGCTCCATGTATTGCGCCATCATAGGTGTGACAGCGTCGGCCTTTTTGGCGGTCGGGTTTTTGTTTTTCTCAGGCGTACTCATGGGCCGGGAAGGTATCAGATACAGGTACGATCTGAAACGAGATCCCCGGCAAAATCCTTATTCTGGTCATATTCGCGCGGTTTAACAGCTTCCATGAAAACTAGAACCCTCACGATCACCGCCCTTCTGGCGGCTTTCTCCCTTTCGACGTCGCTCCACGCTGACGACTCTGTCAACACGCAAGAACCTACTGCGCCGCTCCTCCTTGACCTCGGCGCCACGACACCGCTGGAGCATGACTCTACTTCTTATGGTCTTACGCAGGATGTCGCCAAACCAGGGGACGCCCCGGAAGAAACCACAATTCTTCAGCGAAACGGCCTGGATCCAGCTGTCAGCGCAAGCGAAAACGGCGTGGGCGCCACACAACGCCTTGACCTTGGTGATCACCAGGCCGCCGACCAGGCTGTGAATGTTCAGCCCTATATTGAGCTCGGTGCCGACATGGAAGCCCGCGACGATCACCTCGTCAATGGGGGCTCCAGCTTTGCTACAGACGCAAACGCATCGCTTGGCGGTGGCACGACAGTCAACGTAAATGATCAGATTGACTTGCGGGTTGGCTATACACGGAAAGAGGTGGTCAGCGGGGCCAATCGCGACCTGGACGGCGAAGACGCAGTGGAAACAGGCGTTTCCATCAAGTTCTAAGGTTTGCTATTCCCCTGACAGGCCGCGTTTACACCAAGGATGTGCTTTTGTCCTAAAGCTGAGCTTATTTGCCAAGACATTGGCGAATTGCATCTTTGTCTGACTGCCTAATGGTGGAGATAGAGTCAAGCATTCGACAGATAGCTGCGGCATATGACTTATCGAGCTCGCCATATAACCCTTTGTCGTCAAGAATTTCATCAACGACAAATTCATCTAATTCAATCAACTCACCGCACTGTAGATAGCTATCATGGTGCAAAAACGGATTGCTTCTCTTCTCTATCAGGATCGAGGCGGGCCAATGGCCTTTGGTATTGATACGAAAGAAAAAGCCCAAATCAGGTTCTACACATACCATCATCTTTGGGCCTGGCGGCCTGATCAGACGATCATGAACATAGATCACTTCGAGAGGCTGAATTTGCAAAGCGACTAAAGCCTAAGAACTGGGGCGGCTTCTTTGAGATATGCAACAAGATCACTCTTCTCATCTGACTCTTCGATCATATCTTCGTATTTCATCATACCCAGTCTGGCAGACTGCCAATCACGGCCATGAGTAGCCGCGGTTCTTTGGGTAAATGACATTGCCGTAGACTTCTTTAGCGCCGCCGCTATTTCCTCTCTGTCTGACTCACTGAGAGATTCCATGAGCGGTTCATCGTTATCAAGCAACGAAAGCCGGTATCCATCTATTCCCCACGGATATCTGTCCTGGCCCAAATCAGCCAACCAAATTGGATCAGCTTTCGCCATCTCATATACTTCGAGCGGCACTGGACCAAATTTCATTGCGCGATACGAAGCCCCAAAAATCGGACGACCGTGCTTATTAAGATGCTCCTTGTCGGCGAAGTAGCATGCTTTGAGCAGGGTATGCAGATCTATGTTTGGACGCTGGATTACCATCCAGTGAATTGCGTCCCATGCTTTGTCGGGTGCAAACTTAAAGCGTATCTTGGACATACGTTGAAGATAGGGATTTTTCCTTAAGAATCAATGTCTTAATATTATCGAATCAGATCAATAACTTAGCCACGACTTCCATAGATACTACGCCGATTGATCTTGCCATTTACCGATGACTTTCACTGTATAGCTCGCCAATATCGATAGCGATAAAGCTCCGCCTCGAAACCCAGTTTCCTGTAGACGCTGTGAGCAGGGGCATTCGATGCCTCCACCTGAAGACAGGAGAGATCAGTACCCTGGTCTTTCGCCCAGGCCATGAGTGAACCGACAACCTTAAGAGCCATCCCTTTGCCTCTATGAGCCGGATCTGTCACCACAGACTCGATCACAAGAATACCATCAACAATGGCGCCATAGGCCAGCGAGACCCCTGTTCCACTCTCGACAAATCGCGCAAAGCAGGCTGGAACAGATATTCGCGCCAGCATTGCGCGATAGGCCTGTTGCTGCGCAGGCACCATGGGGCTCAACCTCAATTTGTCGGCAATCCATTCATCTGAAGGATTAGAGCGTGACTCTACTCCCGCACACTCCATTGCACTGACCTTGCTCAAATCGGCGTGTAAAGTGCAGGTCTCTCCCTCGGGTTCAAATCCTATCGCCGCCAGCTCGCGCTCGACCTCGGGCATGAAAGAAAGTGTCCGAAAAAGAAGAGGCTGCCCCCTGCTCGTATAGAACTTCTCGGCGGGACCGATGACATCACGAATAGAGCATGACTCTAGGGTGGCATTTACTGAGTTTGTGCGCCTGGTTTCGCCACCGGATGTGCGGCATAGCCAGCCGCTGATCATCTTGTCCTCAACTGACGGCCACGCAGTCCAGCACGCGTTTTCAACGCGCCAGAGAAAGTCGTTTTTCATGTGGGGTACCCGCAAAACCCGAGGATAAGGCCGTATTTGTTGCTCAACAAGGCGAAAACTGGATGAAAAGCCCCACTTTCTGTCGGAATTTCGGAATCAGGGCTAGCCAGCCTACGCAATATGAGGTACGCCTACGCGCCGTTTGAGTTCATTTATTGCGTGGAAGGCCCGAAATGGGAAAGAAAAGACAGCTTAGTGACGAAGAAGCCCTGCGATTCCACTCGCGTGGCAAACCCGGCAAGCTGGAGGTCACCCCCACCAAACCCATGGCGACACAGCGCGACCTATCGCTTGCTTATTCGCCAGGTGTGGCCGTGCCCGTTCGTGCCATCGCAGAATCCCCTGACTGCGCCTACGACTACACGTCTAAAGGCAATATGGTCGCCGTCATCTCAAATGGAACAGCGATCCTGGGCCTTGGCGATCTCGGCGCTCTTGCGTCGAAGCCGGTCATGGAAGGGAAAGCGGTTCTCTTCAAACGGTTTGCAGATGTCGACTCCATCGATCTTGAAGTCGATACAAAAGACGTCGACGAGTTTGTGGGAGCGGTTCGCTATCTTGGCCCAACCTTCGGGGGCATCAATCTCGAAGACATAAAAGCACCAGACTGCTTCATCATTGAAGAGCGGCTGCGTGAGATGATGAACATTCCCGTCTTTCATGATGACCAGCACGGCACGGCGATCATCACTGCCGCGGGCCTTATCAACGCGCTTCACCTGACGGGACGCGATATCAAAGACATTAAGGTTGTGGTGAACGGCGCAGGCTCCGCGGGCATCGCCTGCCTTGAGCTCATTAAGGCAATGGGGCTGCCACACGACAATGCTCTTTTGTGCGACACCAAAGGGGTAATTTATCAAGGTCGCGCTGAAGGTATGAACCAGTGGAAGAGTGCGCATGCGGCAGCCACCGAGGACCGGACATTGGAAGATGCCGTGCGGGGTGCAGACGTGTTCCTCGGGCTCTCTGTGCAGGGAGCACTCACCGGACCGATGGTTGCGAGCATGGCGGACCAGCCGATCATTTTTGCCATGGCCAACCCTGATCCAGAAATTACGCCGGAAGAAGTGGCAGCCATTCGTGACGATGCGATCGTCGCGACAGGGCGGTCAGATTATCCGAACCAGGTGAACAATGTTCTTGGGTTCCCTTACATCTTCCGTGGCGCAATGGATGTGCGGGCCACCACCATCAATGAAGAGATGAAAATCGCCTGCGCGGAAGCACTTGCTGCTCTTGCGCGGGAAGATGTGCCTGATGAGGTCGCCGCTGCCTATCAAGGCGAGCGGCCGCGCTTTGGTCCGGGCTATATTATTCCTGTGCCGTTTGATCCACGGCTTATCCGCGAGATCCCACCAGCTGTAGCGCGCGCTGCGATGGACAGCGGTGTTGCCCGCAAGCCCATTGTCGATATGGAGGGCTACAAGCACGAACTGTCGGCCCGCCTTGATCCTACCGCTGGGTCACTTCAAGTCATTCATGAACATGTAAAGCGCGATCCAAAACGTGTGGTCTTTGCAGAGGGTGAAGAAGAACGGGTAATCCGGGCTGCGCTCAGCTTCCGCGATAGTGGGCTCGGCACACCTGTTCTGATCGGACGAGACGAAGTCATTCGGACAACGATGAAGTCCATTGGTCTTGATGCATCGACCGACCTTCAGATCATCAATTCGCGACTGTCTGATCGGGCACCGGTCTATGGTGAGTTTCTCTACAAGAAGCTTCAGCGCAAAGGCTACCTGCTGCGCGATTGCACCCGCATGGTGAATAATGATCGCAATGTGTTTGGCGCTGCGATGGTGGAGATGGGCGATGCGGACGCCATGGTCACCGGTGTGACCCGGAACTATGCCGTCGCTTTATCTGAAATCCGTCGCGTCATTGATCCGCTGCCTGGCAAATGCGTCATGGGTCTTTCCATGATCATCTCGCGCGGTCGCACCGTCCTTATTGGCGACACAAACGTGCATGATATGCCAGAGGCAGACGAACTTGCCGACATCGCTGTCCAGTCGGCCGAAGTTGCGCGGCGCCTCGGCTATGAGCCGCGTGTGGCTATGCTTGCCTATTCAACATTTGGACACCCAACCGGCGAACGGTCCACAAAATGCCGCGAGGCCGTTGAGATCCTGGACGGGCGCAGCGTCGACTTTGAGTATGACGGCGAAATGGCGGCGGATGTGGCGCTTAATCGTGAAGCCTTGGCGATGTATCCATTCTGTCGTCTGACGGAACCGGCCAATGTTCTCATCATGCCAGCCATTCATTCCGCCTCCATCTCAACCAAAATGCTGCAGGAACTGGGCGGTGCTGACCTTGTGGGGCCTCTTCTTACCGGTCTGTCTAAACCGGTACAGATTGTGAATATGGGAGCCACTGTCTCTGATCTGGTTAATATGGCAGCCATTGCAGCCTATGATCTCGATCAGACCTCAAAGGTCGTTCGGTAAAATCCGCATATCCCGGAATTCGCGTCAAAGCGCTTGAGTTACGCCACCGCTTGCTATGTCATAGAGCGAAGAGGTTCTTTGGGGGGGTAATCTCATGCGCGCATTCACTGCGACCATTGTGCTGCTGATCACACTGGCAACGGGACCACTGTCTGCTGGCGAGACGCCTGCCCCTGAGGGTGCAGAGGTCTACTTCATTGCGCCCGAAGATGGTGCAACCGTCTCAAACCCCGTGCGCATCGTATTTGGCCTTAGAGGCATGGGCGTTGCACCTGCCGGTATTGCTAAAGAGAAGACCGGTCATCATCATCTGCTCGTCAATACGCCGATGCTGTCAGGGGAAGATCTCGACTACGCCATCCCCGCTGACGACAATCACCTTCACTTTGGTGGTGGACAAACAGAGGCCAGCATTGACCTTGCACCTGGCACACACACGCTACAGCTTCTGGTCGGAGACCAGAACCATATCCCGCACGATCCTCCGATACACTCGGATGCTCTAACGATTACGGTTGAGTAGACCCTATGTCATTTTTAGGAAAATGGCGGGCGCGGGTGGACGTCGCCAATCGATCTTCGCGCATGCTGCGACAGAGCGAAGCGGGAAAAGGCGAAATCGAACTCAGCCTCTTGGGCATCCTAACCCGGGTTGGATCATTGAATGTTGATATTGGCGCCAACAAGGGTGTCTACACCTACCAGCTCGCCCGATGGGGTGATGTCGTCGCATTCGAGCCAATTCCTCAACTGGCATCGACACTAAACCAAGCTGCTTATGAAAATGTCACCGTTCATCAGTGCGTACTTTGTGAAAAAGCCGGAACACAAACACTTCGTGTGCCTTACCATACGAAGAAAAAGGGGGCGCTCGACACACCGTCAGCCTCTCTTCGCGACCAGAATGAAGACAATATGCTCGCGATCGAGGTGAAAGCGAAAACTCTCGACTCATTTGGCCTCGAGGATGTTGGCTTCATTAAGATCGATGTTGAAGGCTGGGAGGAAAACGTTCTTCAGGGTGCCCGTGACATGATCGCTCGCACCTATCCCGTCATTATGGCAGAACTTGTAGATGCCTACGCACCCGGGGTGCTCAACCGTGTGCCAAGTTTTTTTGATGCTCTCAACTATAAGGGCTTCTCAATCGATGCTCGGGCATTGCGTGTCATACCGCTCGATGAAATCGACCACGCCAACCCAGTGAGCGAAAACTACATCTTCGTTCCAGCCCATGACGCAGCAGCGTTTCAAGCACAGTGCTCTGCACACCTGCAGCGGCGCGCCTGAGCACATCAGTCTTTTTTGAACTTGGATGAATAGCGTTCGTTGATCTGCGACACCGGAAACAGGATCAGTACATCCGTTGTGCCAAACTGTTCGTCGACAACAGCCCCATCTCCGATGAAACAGCCTGCGCGAATATAGCCTTTGATCATGGGCGGCATGGCGCGAAGAGCGGGACGAAGTTCAACATCGTCTTTGGGCAACCGGTTCATTTCTACATATTGGTCGGCGCGGGCACGGACGTACCATTCTTCCGGTGTCTTGTGCTCGTGAAAAAGATAGGAAAGCGGCATATCGAGCACTGACGGGTCTGTCGTCTCGAAAGAGGCACAGCCCAGCATCACATCCATGTTGTAATGGGCGACATAGTGCATGATGCCATGCCAGAGCAACTCCACGGTCGGCTTGTTGCGATAGGGCTCCAAAACACAAGAACGTCCGAGCTCCAGAAAGCGCACGTCGGGGCCCGCTCTCTTCAGTAGTGGCTCAATCTCAAATTCGCTGGCTGTGTAGAAGCCGCCATTTGCTTCAGCCACTTCCTGCCTCAGCAAACGGTAACAGCCAACGACTGCATCAAGTGGCGGCGTCTCTCCTTCGCCTTCCGGCACAAGATTATGGTCGATGACCAGAAGGTGATCGCAGAATGTATCAAAGCGGTCGGCGTCCAGCTTTGTGGCCAGTGTCTCCGCGTCGGCTTCCGCCGACATTTCTTCGTAGAAGACGTGATAGCGCAGCGCCTGGGCCGCTCTTACTTCTTCTTCTGTGCTTGCCAACCGCACTTCAAGGTTTTTGCGGCGCCCAAAGCTTAAAGGCCCCGCAGGGAAGCGCTCCCTCTGGCTCACAGCCGCAGCGCCGGTCTCACCTGTCATTTTTGTTTTTGTCGTGCTGTCAGTCATGCGCGGGTCGCCGTCTCGTCCTGTGGCCATTCTTCTGGCCGTTCTTCCGGCCGGGAGGGCATCTGTTTTGTCACCCAGTCGCATCATCCTTGCCCCGTTGTGACCATTTTCGCAAGCATCATCGCACTTGTGGGGGCGCATTATGACCACAGTGTGTCACATTCAACCTATTGATTTTCTTGCTATTTTCTCCCTCCGCTCAAGGGGTTTTCCCCATCAAGCAGTTTTTTGTGACCAAGCCATGCAAGGAGAACGAGACCGGGAACCGCTGCCAGTGTGGTCAGAATGAAAAACGGCACCCAGCCAATGGCGGCGGCGACAAAACCCGCGCTTGCCGACAGGACGGTCCGGCCAACTGCTGCCAAGGCCGACAGCAGGGCAAACTGCGTCGCCGTAAACTCCCGGGCGGCACAGAGGCTCGACAAGTAAGCAACAAAAATAACCGTGCCCATACCCCCCGTGAAAGCCTCAATTCCTACTGTGACCGCGAGTGCTTCCGTCGCCGGGCCGATCCAGGCCAGCCAGCAAAAAGCCAGGTTTGAGACCATCTGAAGAATGCCCCCAATCCACAGTGCGTTCCGCATACTGATCATACGACCCAAAAATCCGCCAGCGAATCCACCAATCAGGGCAGCTGGCAGCCCAACACCGTTGGCGACATAGGCGTAGATGGTCTTCTCAAAACCGATCCCAATTGCGAAAGGTGTTACCATGGCACCTGCAAAGGCATCGCCAAACTTGAACAAAAGGACAAAGGACAAGATCAGCAGCCAACCCGGCTTCTTCATAAAATCCACGAAAGGACTAACTGTGGCGTGATTGAACCGTTCCGCCCAGCTGAGTGCTTTGCGCTGACTTTCAACCTTTTCGCTATCTTTAGGTTCGGCTGCGAAGAAAGATGCCGCAAGCCCAACGCCCATCAGTGCCGCCATCAGGCCATAGGCCCAAGACCAAAGTGTGGCTGAAGGGGCACCCAGCCCTTCAAAGAGCCCCAGGGCTGCTACAGCCCCTGCACCTGCAACCAGCAGGGCAACGCGGTAGGCGGCAACGTAGTTTGCCATGCCCGCGGCATACTCGGTTTCGTCGAGTGTTTCGACACGAAAGGCATCAATGACAATGTCTTGAGTTGCGGACAGGAACGCGACGATGACGGCCGCGAGAGCCATCAACAAGGGCGCCCGAACCGGATCAACCAGGCCCATTGCGCCAATCGCTAACGCCAGCGCGAGCTGGGTTGCAACGAGCCACCCTCGCCGCCGTCCAAGCCAGCGTGTGAACAAGGGCACCGGAGCCGCATCGACCAATGGCGCCCACAAAAATTTCAACACATAAGGCAAGCCAACGAGCGAGAAGAGACCAATGGTGCCTAGGTCTACGCCCTCGTCCGCCATCCAAAGAGAGAGCGTTGAACCGGTGAGGGCCAGCGGCAAACCAGATGAAAAACCAAGCAGCAAAATGATCAACACATTGCGCTCGGTGTAGACCTGCCAGGCTGCATTCAATTTTTTCAGCAGCGGCGTGTCCTCTCGATTTTGTGTCTGTTCGCTAATCGAATCGGCCTCTCGCTATCCCGAGTCATTTGCTATCATGGGCGACAAGGTAGCCCAACCATATTGGAAGAGAGGCAATGACCTCGTCGGTTTCGTCACGCAACGCGTTTTCCCTGCGCCCCGCTGTCCCGGATGATGCCAATGCGCTGACAGCGCTGGCGCTGAGCTCTAAAGCCTATTGGGGGTATGACGACGCTTTCATGAAGGCCTGTGTCGCGGAACTCACCATCACACCCGAGCGGATCGCAAACGAAGACATAACGGTGGCGGAAGCAGGGGGTGAGATCGCGGGCATGGTTGCTCTTGCTCAAGGAGATAGCGACGCGGTGCGCGAGCTGGAGGACATGTTTGTGGACCCGCCCTTAATAGGCAGCGGGCTTGGGGCCCGCCTGATGGCGCATGCGGAGGACATAGCGCGGGCGCAAGGAGCCGCGCATATTGACGTTGATGCAGACCCACATGCCCAAGGGTTCTATGAAAAGTGTGGGTATCGGCTGATAGGCTCTTCCCCGTCAGCATCTATTTCTGGGCGCATACTGCCGCGCCTCAGACTGGATCTTTAGAACCGCATTTCCGAACCACAAAAGTCTGCAACTTATGTTGGAATTGCTCGCATTCCAATCTGGTCGCATTTCCGAACTACAAAAGTCTGCAACTTTTGTTGGAATTGCCCGCATTCCAATCTGGTCGCATTTCCGAACTACAAAAGTCTGCAACTTCTGTTGGAATTGCTCGCATTCCAATCTGGTCGCATTTCCGAACCACAAAAGTCTGCAACTTATGTTGGAATTGCTCGCATTCCAATCTGGTCGCATTTCCGAACTACAAAAGTCTGCAACTTTTGTTGGAATTGCTCTAGGCAGCCTTGTGAGATTTTTTGCCGCGCCAGGTTTCAAGCATGGCGGCCAGATCAGACGGATCAACGGGCTTGGAGAGATAGTCATCCATGCCCGCTTCCATACAGGCCTGACGGTCTTCCGCCATCACATTGGCCGTCAACGCCACGATAGGCAGGGCGCCCTTGGCCGGACCCAGTTTGCGAATTTGGCGGGTCGCCTCATAGCCATCCATGAGCGGCATATGTAAGTCCATGAAAACAAGATCGTATGTGCCGGGGGCTGCGTCTTCCAGCGCCGCCAGCGCCTCCACGCCGCTTTCCACCATGTGAGGCACATGGCCCGCTCGTTCCACCATCATGCGGGTCAGCGTTGCATTGAGCTCATTGTCTTCTGCGACGAGAACCGCAAGTGCGCCTGATTTGTCTTGAGGGATTGCTGCCGCTGGGACACTGGCATCCTCATCCTCGGTCGAAGCTGTTTCAACCTTACCGTCGAGAACTGGCGACGCTTGAGCCTCCGGACGGGCTTCTGGTTGCGGTGTGGCGATGCGGTTTGCAAATGACTCGGCCCTCACAGGACGGACCAAATAACCCGCATAGCCAGGACCTAAGTCGTCCGCCAGCGTGTCACCGGGAGAGGTCAGCAGAAAGACAGACGCTCCATCCACTTTCCAACTTTCTTCCGCAAGCGAGGATTGCGTCACAATGACGTCTGCGCCCGGCAGCGGCGTCTCCGTAATTTTTACATCCGCTCCCATGTCGCGCAGCATAGATGAGACGGCGCGTCCGCTCATGGGCGCAGAGACAGTCACACATGCAGTCTTGCCCTCAAGTAAGCGCGGCAGGCGTGACATTTCGTCAGAAACGGTTGCGAGGCTGAGAGAAACAGAAAAACAGGAACCCTGGCCGAGCTTGCTGCGGACCGTTACATCGCCGCCCATGGCCTGCGCCAGGCGTTTGGTAATGGTGAGACCAAGGCCTGTGCCCTCAAAACGGCGGGCGTGCCCCTGCTCAGCCTGCGCGAACTCAGCGAAGATTGACTGACAATCCTCCTCAGACAATCCGATGCCTGTGTCTTCCACATCAATGATGAGACTCTCTACCTCACCATTCTCGTCTTTCGCACCAACGCGCACAGAAACGAAAACGCCGCCGTCATCGGTGAACTTGACCGCATTGCCGATCAGATTGATCAGGATCTGGCGCAGGCGGGACTCATCACCAATCGCGTTGGTCGGCACGTCAGCGTGCACATAGCCTGCAATATCAATGTTCTTTTCAAATGCCCGTGGCGTCATCAACTCGCAAGCCTGCTCGATCAGCGCATTAATATCAAAAGGCGCTGTTGCCAGGTCAAAGGTGCCGGACTCAATTTTTGAGAAATCCAGAATGTCGTTGATGATCGTCAGCAGGGCTTCTGAAGAACGCTGCACTGCACGGGCATGAGACCGCTGTGCGGGCGACAGGTCTGTGTCCAGGAGAAAGCGGATCATGCCAAGCACACCGTTCATTGGTGTGCGGATTTCGTGGCTCATGGTGGCCAGGAACTGACCTTTGGACCTGTTCGCAGCTTCCGCCTGATCAAGCGCCTCACCAAGACGCTCTTCTGTTTCTTTTCTGTCTGTGATGTCTCGCCCAACAGTCTGCACTTCGCTGAGGCGACCATCATCATCACGGATTGCGAACTCTTCCCAGACAAACCAGCGGGGTCCGCGCACGGTCTCCACACGCTGATCATATCGAACGCGGTAGGGAGGAAGTGCCAGACCTGCAAAGTCGCCGAGGAGACGTGGCTTCTCACCCTTTGGGAGCTTAGGTGTGAAAGGATTTCCGAGCGCCGTTCCGCGGGTCGTGTCAAACGTGTCGCAAAAGACCTGATTGACGAATGTGAGGCGACCATCCAGGTCTTTTCGCAGGATGATGTCGCCCTGATTGGCGACGAGATCGCGATAGCGTTCCGCGCTCTCTTTCAACTCCCAGTTTGAGTCATTCAGGAGCTCTACTTTTTCCAGAAGTTCGTTTACTTCAATGCTGCGCTCACGAAGCCTGCGCCAGAGAAAAAGCGCGCACCCTGTTGCAGCACCGCCGAGGACCGCGGCAACAGCAAGAACAGGAAAAACAATCGACGCGGCAAACATGGGCGGCCCAGACAATCTGAATTAAACCGTGCCATGATTGTCGGAGCCCAAGCTTGAGAAAGGGTTACTTCAAGGGTCTCACATCAGCGATTTTGTGGACCAATTTCACGCTCAGGCCGCCGCCCCCAGCGAGTTTCCGTTCTGATTGCGGTAGGAGAGCGCTTCAGCGATATGGAGGCGCTCAACATTTGGGACCTGATCGAGATCTGCGAGGGTTCGCGCAACACGCAAAACCCGGTGATATCCCCGTGCGGTGAGGCCTGTCCTGTCTGCCGCCTCCATCAGAAGATCCCGTCCGGCACTGCTCAATTTGACCGTGGTTTCCAGCAGGTCACCGTCCGCGTGGGCGTTGAGCAGAATATCGGTTCCCTCATATCGCTTTCCTTGAAGGGCGCGCGCTGCCGCAACACGCGCCGCCACCTCGCTGCTGCCTTCGGCAGGGGGCGGGAGAGCCAGATCCCGGGCGCTTACGGGCGGCACGTCAATGTGGAGATCAATCCGGTCTACCAGAGGACCGGAGAGCTTTGCCTGATAGTCCAGCACGCATTTTGGAAGCCGGGCGCAGGCGCGACCGGGATCGCCTGCCTGGCCGCAGCGACAGGGGTTCATTGCAGCGATCAGTTGAAAGCGGGCGGGGAAGGTGATGTGGGCATTGGCGCGGGCAACGACGGCCTCTCCGGTTTCAATGGGCTGGCGCAAACTGTCGAGCACCTGTCTGGGAAATTCCGGCAGCTCATCCAGAAAGAGCACGCCGGAATGAGCGAGCGACACCTCGCCTGGGCGGACGCGCAAGCCACCGCCAATCAGGGCGGCCATGGAAGCTGAATGGTGGGGCGCGCGATAGGGCCGTCGCTGGGTCAGTCGCCCTTCCGACAGTTCACCCGCAATGCTGGCGATCATGGACGTGTCGAGCATTTCCTTGGGCTCAAGCGGGGGCAGAATACCCGGCAGGCGGGCTGCCAGCATGGATTTTCCGGCGCCTGGCGGGCCCACCATCAGCATGTTATGGCCGCCTGCAGCGGCCACTTCCAGCGCGCGCTTGGCACTCTCCTGACCCTTAATGTCTTTCATATCCGGGAGCGCGTCACCCAACACGGCCTTCATGGGTGTAGGTTCTGAGAGAAGCTGATTGCCTTTCAAATGGTTGATCAGCTGAATAATTGACGCTGGGGCGAGAACGCCTGGATTGGTTTCATCAAAGCCTGCCCAGGCCGCTTCCGCCCCACAAGGGGCAGGGCAGATGAGGCCTTTGTCGCGGCCATTTGCGGCCATCGCGGCGGGCAGCGTTCCCGCAACCGCTGTGATGGTGCCGTCGAGAGAGAGTTCGCCTAAGACCACGTACCGGTCGAGATCAGCGCTTTGAACGACATCCATCGCCACCAGCAGTCCCAGCGCGATTGGCAGGTCGAAATGGCTGCCCTCCTTGGGCAGATCTGCTGGGGCCAGATTGACGGTGATCCTTTTCGGCGGCAGGCCCAACCCAATGGCGCTCAGCGCCGCGCGCACCCGCTCGCGACTTTCCCCCACGGCTTTGTCCGGGAGACCGACAATGGTGAAGTTCGGCACCCCACCGGAGATTTGGACCTGCACGTCGACGGGTTTGGCCTCAAGTCCCAGAAAGGCAACGGTTTCAATATGCGCAACCATGGGCGTGCCCCGCCTGATGTGATCCCCAGCACAAGCTCCCTGAGCCTGCACTCAAAAGCCTGTCTGAGTTGATCATTTCAGTCAAGAACAAAAAAAGAACAAGTGCGTTAAGCCACCCGTTCTGCTAAGGGAATGGTCGTGCTTTCTGTCTCAGATCTGAGGATATCTTCTCATGCCCGTCCGCCTGCCTGCCATCATCACCCTGCTCACTCTTAGCCTCTTCACGGCTCCAGCCCTTGCAGCAGACGCCTGGGAGACAATTGAGCCCGGCGGCGAAACATCCTGCGCGCTGGGAACGCCCTATAGCTTCCATGCGCGCAAAGCTGACCCCGAAAAGCTGGTGGTGTTCTTTAATGGTGGGGGTGCCTGCTGGGCAGGGCAAACATGTGACCCATCCGTTGAGCCAACCACTTATGTGCCGTCAGCTCAGATGGGCCACAATGATCCGCGCAATCACAAAGGCATTTTTGATCTCGCCAATCCGGCGAACCCGGTTGGCAACTGGAGCATGCTCTTTGTCTCTTATTGCACGGGCGATGTGCATCTTGGCGAAACTGACAAGACCTATGCAAAGCCCGATGGTAGTGAGGTTACGATCCACCATCGGGGGCATGTGAACGCTCACGCAGCTCTTACCTGGATGAAAGAGAATATTGGCAATGCCAAACAGGTGCTGGTCGCGGGCAGCAGCGCAGGTGCCATTGCCGCTCCTGTCTATGCCGGTGTTGTCTCCAAGATTTACCCGGCAGCGAGCGTGCAGCAGCTGGGCGATGGGGCGGGCGGCTACAGCTCGCCGGAGATTGGTGGACTTCTCACCAACTGGGGCGTTACTGACATTTTGCCAAGCTGGCTTCCGCTTGAGGCGGACACTGTCACCAGTTTCAATGCACTTTACGAGGGAGCCGCGAAAGCCTTCCCGGAAGTATCCTTCGCGCAATATGACGCGGCCCACGATGGGGTACAGATCGGGTTTCAACAGGCGCTCAATGGCGGGACAGCTCTGCACGAGCAGATGATTGCCAATCGTGCAGCCTTGAGTGACGTCATACCAGGCTTTGCAAGTTTCACAGCTGGTGGTGCAGAACACACAATCCTGCGCGCACCCTATCTCTACTCATATTCTGCTAACGGAACATCTTTTGTTGACTGGCTGGGTGCTCTTGTTGCAGGTGAAAAGCTAGAGACAGTCGACTGCTCGGACGGTGACGAAGGATGTGACGCAGCGCCGTCGTGACATGATAATCAGGCCGGATTGGCGAGAGCAATTCCGATCAGTGCCTCTCGGGTGACGAGGCTGGCGAGCTCATCTTCGCTCCAGCCCTCTGTGCCTTCCGGCCTGCACGGGATCACCATGTAACGGGTCTCCGCACTTGTCTCCCAGACACGGATGGCGATGTTCTTTGCCAGATCAAGGCCCATTTCTTTCAGAACCTTGCGGGGTTCGCGCGCAACGCGGGCGCGATATTCAGGGCTCTTGTACCAATCAGGCGGCAGCCCCAGCACCGGCCAGGCCGTGCAGGAACATTGGGTACAAACGATCACATTGTGGCGCTCCGGCTCATCTTCCAGCGCGACGATATATTCGCCCTGAATGCCTTCATAACCAAGTTCGGCGCAGGCGGACGTTGCATCTTCCAAAAGACGTTTTTTGAATTCCGCGTCAACCCAGGCGCGCACCACAACCCGGGCACCGTTTTTGGGGTCCCATTCTTCAGTAGCTGTATGGATCACCGCTTCCACCGCACCTTCGGGGATCAACCCCTTGTCGGCGAGCGCGCCCTGCAGCGCTTCGGTGCGCGCCTTGGCTGAGGCGATGTTGGACGATGAGCTCATGCGTCCGCTCCTTCCAGGTAAGAGTCCCAAAGGTCGACGATGACGCTTTCATTATCGGCACCTGCATCCGCCCAGAGGTCGGTCGAGGCGAACTCGACATGATAGGTGTGTTCCTTTCGGAACGCGCCTCCATGAGCTGCAGCATCAGGAAATGAAAAAGCAGGGGCGACATGAAGCACCGTGCCCGTTTTGCCGCGACAGAAGCGCGGTACCCGCGTGTGGCCTGCCGGGTGAATGTCTTTCACCAAGACCCGATCACCCTTTTTAAACCGGGCGACGGGTTGCGGTTCGAGCTCTGCCATTGGATCAGGCGCGCTGGGGCTGGCCAGCGGAAAGACGCCGCCTGCGCGTTCCTCCAACTCCTCTTTGGTCACAACGCCTTTTTCGACAAAAAGGGTCGCAGCTCCGGTTAGGACGCGCTCGTAATAACAAGCCTGGAGATAATGGACCGGCGGCATGCGCTCAATGGAATGCCGGTACTCATCCGCATTGTGGTTGCGGAGCACCCCAATGCCGACAATGTTCAACGCAAAAGCGGTTGCCTGCCAGGGTTCATGAAAGACCGGCTCATTTTCCTCATAAGAGATGGCGCCGAAGCCCGCCATGCCACCCAGGTCATGAATGCCGTCCATGCTTGTCCCCCCTTGTCCGCGTTCGTACGTTAGAGTTTCTCTTCAATGGCATCCCAGATCAGTGCCGAGATATCTGCGCCCCCAAAGCGGGCGATCTCCTGAATGCCCGTCGGGCTCGTCACGTTAATCTCGGTGAGATAATCTCCGATCACATCAATGCCGACAAAGATGAGGCCGCGCTCTTTCAGCGACGGGCCGATCTGTTCGCAGATTTCCTGCTCGCGTTTTGTGAGCTCTGATTTTTCCGGACGGCCACCCACATGCATGTTGGAGCGGCTTTCACCTTCTGCCGGCACCCGGTTCAAGGCACCCACTGGTTTTCCGTCCACGAGGATGATGCGCTTATCGCCTTTGCGGACATCCGGCAAATATTGCTGCACGATGAGCGGTTCGCGATAAAGGTCAGTGAAGAGTTCCAGCAGCGAGTTGAGGTTCTGATCGCCGGGCTGCAGGCGGAAGACACCGGCCCCCCCATTGCCGTAGAGCGGCTTGACGATGATGTCCTTGTAGTCATCGCGAAAGGCTTTGATCTCTGCCTCGTCAGACGTGATGAGGGTTGGTGGCATGACTCCGTCAAATTCTGTGACAAAGATTTTCTCAGGCGCATTGCGCACATGAGCCGGGTCATTCACCACCAACGTTTGCCCATGTACTTTCTCAAGCAGATGGGTCGCGGTGATGTAGCTCATGTCAAAAGGTGGGTCCTGGCGCATGAGCACCACATCAGTGTCGGCGAGATCGACAATGCGCTCTTCGCCAATGTCGACATGATTGCCGACTTCCCGGCGGAGCGTAATCGGTTTTGTCTTGGCATAGACACGCCCGTCCCGCATCGAAAGGTGGCGGGGTTCATAGAAGCTCAGCGAATGTCCGCGGGATTGAGCTTCCAGCGCCATGGCAAATGTTGAATCCCCGTTAATGTCGATGGCATCGACCGGGTCCATTTGGATCGCTACGTCCAAGCTCATGAGATACGCCCTCTGTAAGATGTTTGTTCTTGTTGGCTTGCAAGATGGGGCGGGCAGGCGCGGATGACAAGCGCCAAGGCAACGCTAACGGGCGCCTTTTTCAGACAGGTTGGTCTTCTTCATGCGGTTTGACGCGGACGTAAGGGACGATATTGCGCACGCCCGACACGTTGCGGGCATGATTGATGACCCGTCGAAGTTCACTTTCTGAACGAGCAATTCCGAGGAGATAGATCGTGCCTCGGACAGTCTCTATTGAATAGTTGATGGCTGAGACATCGCCGTCCCCCATGAGACGCGCGCGAAGCTCGGTTGAGATGAAGATATCCTTGGACGCCTGCGCGATGCTGGCATCACCGGCGACCGTGATTTCATTGATGACCTCAACCACCCCATCCACGCCCCACGAAAGGCGGGTTGCCGTCATCCGCATTTCAGGCTCATCGACCACTCCGGTTAGCAACACTCTGCCGCCATGAACTTCGGTAGACACCGCCGCAAGCAGTGCTTCATCCTGCTCCAGAAACTGTCGCTTTATTTCGACATCAATCTGCAGGTCATCGAGGGCGGTCTCCATGCCGCGCTCTTCAGCGGCTGCGATGCCTGCTGTGGCACCCGCCCCAATCACCATGCCTGGAACCGAACAGGCGCCGAGGACGCACAATCCCCCTATGCTCACTGCTGCTCGATAGACAGATCTTTGGCTGAACCTGTTGAACCGCATCTCAACCTCCGCCGGTTGTGCGGGCGAATCATCCGCACATCTATTGGTATCACGCGCTACCCCCGAGATTAAGGTCGCCAGGCATCCTTGATATGCCGCGGCCAGCGACCGGGGGCTAGCTGAACCACGTCAAATCTGAGTGAGGTCCCCTCAGGCTCGCGCGCCAGGAGGATTTCTCCCGCCCGCAGCAGGCGGGCCCATTGTTTAGAGGAAACCGCTTCTGCCGCACCCTGAAGGGTCTGACGTGCCTTCACTTCCACGATGATCAGCGATTTGCCCTTCCGGGCGACAATATCGACCTCACCCCCGTGTGTTTTCACCCGTTTCCCCACAATCCGGTAGAATTTGGCTTGGAGCAACCAGCACGCAATGCGTTCCGCCCACAGGCCACGGTCGTAGGCCAGTGCCCCTCTTTCCTGTTTAGAGAGGCGCGTCATTGACCTCAGACCTCGTCCTTAGAGAGATCAAGGGCACGAGCATAGACCTCCCGGCGTTTCAACCCTGTCGCGCCGGTCACAGCCGCAACGGCATCTTTCAGCGAGTGTTGGGCGAGCGCTTTGCGTAGCATGTCATCAACAGAGGTTTCATCCATCACGGTCTCTCCCTCTGGTGGCCCAATAATGACCACAACTTCGCCTTTGGGTGCTCCGGCTTCATCATAGTGTGCCGCGAGCTCCCCGGCCGTGCCACGGCGCACCTCTTCAAACTTCTTTGTAAGCTCCCGGGCAACGGAGACCTGTCGGTCCCCTAAAGCAGTTACGACGTCTGCCAACATGGCCGCCAGCCGCCGCGGGCTTTCCAGAAACACGAGACTTGCTGTGAGGCTTTGCACTTCTTCAAGAGCAGTGCGCCGCGCTGCCTGTTTTGGGGGTAAAAACCCCGCGAATAGAAATCGATCCGTGGGCAACCCGGCAAGGGTCAGTGCGGCCATGACCGAGCTTGCGCCGGGGAGCGTGGTAACGGGCAAACCTTCTTCCAGGAGCGCCTGAACAAGCTTGTAGCCGGGATCGGAAATCAGGGGCGTGCCTGCGTCGGAGACCAGTGCGACAGCAGCGCCTTCCTGGATACGGGCAATCACTTTCGGACGCTCCGCTGCTGCATTGTGCTCATGGTAGGCGCGAAGTGGCGTCTTCAGCCCGTGGATCGCAAAGAGTTTCGAGGTAACCCGTGTGTCCTCGCACAGTACAAGATCCGCCTCTGCCAACACATCAAGTGCGCGCAGTGTGATGTCACGAGCGTTCCCGATGGGGGTTGCGATGATGTAGAGGCCTGGTTCCATATCTCTCAATCGGCTTTTCTATCCTTGGTGATGTTGCCAAAGTGCCGCGCTCACACCCTCTTTGTCTATGCGGATAGCATCAGCGCCACAAAAAAGCCGTTTCCGCCGTGTCTCTAGCCATTGTTTCTATATAAGTTCGGGTTTCTATATAAAGTTGGGTTTCTGTATAAAGTCGCGTTTGAATTTGGCGTGGTCGCAGATATGCCACGGCAGGCTCTGTCTATGTTTACCGCACTCAAGGGGATTTAGGTTGTCGATCTATCGTTCTGGTCGCCGTTCCGGCTCCATTGCCCGCTTCGCACTCTTTGTCACCGTGACGTTTGCGCTGGCAGCCTGTGCCTCCAACAGCACGCCGCCTCCCGTTTCGCAACCACGGACAGAAACCCCGATTGCGGTGACGCCGCCGCCTGCGACGCAGCAAGACCGCACTCTCTTTCTACGCCCGCCGCATATGGGGGATCGCGAAGCCGTTCGCATTGCAGTCCTGCTGCCGCTGAGCGCTCGGCAACCTTCTGTGCGTGCCGTCGCTGAATCTCTTTTGAATGCCGCTCAACTCGCGCTGTTTGAATTTGGGAACCCGAATGTTCTTCTCATCCCCAAAGACACGCAGGGCACCAATTCCGGCGCGGAAGGGGCTGCACGAGAAGCCCTTCAGGAAGGGGCTGAGCTCATTCTTGGACCCCTCTTTGCAGGTTCTGTTACGGCGGTCCGCCCGATCGCGGCGCAGCGAAATGTACCGGTCATCGCCTTCTCAAGTGACAGCTCTGTCGCTGGAAACGGAGTCTATCTCCTCTCCTTCCTGCCTGAGCAGGATGTCGATCGCGTGGTGGACTATGCGGGTCTGCAAGGCCTCACCGTCTTCGCCGGCATGGTGCCGCAGACCAGCTATGGCAGCCTGATGCGCCAGGCGCTGACCAATGCGGTCACCGCCCGTGCTGGTGAAGTGTACAGGATTGAGAGTTATCCCAACCGGGCAGAAGCGATGTTTGAGCCTGCCCGGCGGCTTGCGCTTTATGATGATCGCAAGCGCGCTCTGGCATCTGAGAAGGCCCGCCTTCAGGCGCTCGGCGATGATCCCGACGCCAAAGCTGCCCTGAAAGCGCTCGAAAACCGCGAGACACTGGGCGATGTTCCCTATCAGGCGGTCTTTGTGCCTGCTGGTGGCACCGAACTGCGCTCCGTTGCTCCCCTGCTGCCCTATTTTGACGTCGACCCACGGAAAGTACGCTTTCTCGGCACCGGCCAGTGGGATGACGCCTCGCTTGGTCGCGAGCCCAGCCTTGTGGGCGGGTGGTTTGCTGCACCGCCACGAGAAGCCCATCGTGCTTTCAAACAACGCTATGCGCGGGCCTTCGGCTCTGAACCGCCGCGGATCGCAAGCCTTGGCTATGATGCGACCAGTCTTGCCTCTGCGCTTGCAGCTCGGCCTTCCAGCCAACGGTTCAACGAACAGATCCTCGGCAATCCTGATGGCTTCGCGGGCGTCGACGGCATATTCCGGTTTCTCCCCGATGGTCGGAATGAACGCGGGCTCGCCGTGCTAGAGCTTCGCCGCAACGGGCCAGTCGTTGTCGACCCTGCACCGCAGAGTTTCGTGCCAGAACCAACTTTCTGATCCTAACGCCAATCTAACCGGCGAATGCATGTTGGCTCCGTTGACCTGAAGGGTTGTCAGGGCCAACCTCGGACATGTTGTTCTTCCGTTTACGGGCTCTGTTCATGACCTACCGTCTCTATAATTCCTATGCGAACTCTGCCGGGCGCCGAGTGCGTATCGCACTTCACCTCAAAGATATTCCATTTGAATATGTCCCAGTTGATATTGCTCCGCCTACGGAAGAACATCTGGGTGAGGAGTTTGGCAAGATCAATCCGATGCGGCTTATTCCGGCATTGGAGCATGACGGACATATTCTGATCGAGTCGATGGCGATCCTCGACTATCTGGAAGATCTTCACCCAGAGCCTTCGCTCTACCCTGCGGATCCTCTTAAAAAGGCACAGGCGAAAGCCTTTGCGATGACGGTCGCGGCGGGCATGCACCCGCTCCACAATATGCGGGTGATCAAATATCTGGGGCAGGAGCTGGAACTAGATCAGAAGGCCGTCGCCAAATGGTATGTCACCTGGGCAGACAAGGGACTCCATGCACTGGAGACGCTGGTGTCTGAGAATAGAGACGAAGGGCCCTATTGTTTTGGAGAGTGCCCGAGCGTCGCCGACCTGTTTCTCGTTCCGCAATATGCCAATTATCAGAATCTGGGACTTAATCTGACACCCTATCCACACCTCGCCGCCATTATGGATGCGTGCAATGCACATCCTGCTTTTATAAAGGCAGCACCGGAAAACCAGCCGGACTTTCCCGGCGAGGACTAAGTCAGCAACTCGCCCAACAGCTTGTTAAGCACGAGGCGGCCTGCCGGTGTGGCATTGAGCCGGTCACCATCTCGCGTAAGGAGACCGTCACCCGAAAGGTCCGTCAGACGGGCTGCGTTGATCGGCTTTCCTGCGAGAGCCGCATAGCGGTTGAGCGAGACGCCTTCCTGCAAGCGCAATCCCATCAGCATCATTTCTTCCGCTGATTGGGCGGGAGTGATGGTTTCCTGGTCGACAAGCCCATGACCTTGAGCCTCCACTGAGGCCAGCCATTTTGAAGGCATGCGCTCGGTCACGGTCGCGCGCTTCACGCCATCCTTGGTGATACGGCCATGAGCGCCAGGGCCGACCCCCACATAATCTCCATAGCGCCAATAGGTGAGATTGTGACGACACTCCGCGCCTGCTTTTGCATGGTTCGAGACTTCATAGGCGTTGAGCCCAGCGTCCGCACAGATTGATTGGGTTGCGTCATAGAGGGCGGTCGCTTGATCTTCACCCGGCACGGTGAATGCGCCGCGCGCATGAAGGTCAAAGAACGGCGTGCCTTCTTCGATTGTGAGCTGATAGAGAGACAAATGGTCCACAGCGAATGACAGGGCGCGGGTGAGTTCCGCCTCCCATGCCTCAACTGTTTGTTCGGGACGCGCATAGATCAGGTCAAAGGACATGCGACCGAAATGCGTCCGGGCAAGCTCTATCGCGCCGAGCGCCTCATTAACGGAATGAAGACGACCTAAAAACTTCAAGCCTTTGTCGTTCAACGCCTGCACACCAAGAGAGACGCGGTTGACGCCCATCGCGGCAAGGGCTCGGAATTTTTCTGCCTCGACACTCGTTGGATTGGCTTCGAGAGAAACCTCGACTCCCTGATTGATCCCCCAGAGGCGATCGATTGCAGCAAGTACGGTTTCAACCGTTGCTGGTTCCATAAGAGACGGCGTGCCCCCGCCAAAGAAGATGCTGGTGATGGTCTGTGGATCAGAAAGCGACGCCATATGCTCAAGCTCGCGTACCAGGGCGCGGGCATAGGTCGCCTGATCAACGGTGCGAACCACATGGGAGTTAAAATCGCAATAGGGACATTTTGCCTGGCAAAAAGGCCAGTGGACATAGATGCCAAAGCCAGGATCTGGGATACCAAAACCCGGTTCGGGCGCGATCAAGTTAGATGCTGCGACCTTATTTGAGGAAGACATCGGTCAATTGCCGAAACGCATCGGCGCGATGGGAGATGGCGTGTTTTGCGTCCGGCTCCATCTCCGCAAACGTAATGTCATAGCCGTCAGCCACAAAGACCGGGTCATATCCAAAGCCCTTGTCGCCGCGGGGCGGCCAGACGAGCGCGCCTTCAACACGTCCTTCGAAGTAGTCCATCTTGCCGTCTGGCGTCGCAAGCGCGAGCCCACAGATAAAGGCAGCGGCGCGATCCTTGCTGCCGGTCTCTTTCAACGCCTGCTCGACTTTCTCCATCGCGAGGCTGAAGTCTTTTGACGGGCCCGCCCAGCGCGCAGAATAGATACCTGGATCACCGTCTAGGGCAGCGACGGTGAGACCGCTATCATCTGCCAGTGCCAGAAGGCCCGAGGCATCTGCCGCGGCGCGGGCTTTTAGTTCGGCGTTTTCCTTAAAGGTGAGGCCAGTCTCTTCTGGTTCGGGAAGCCCCAGGTCCCCAGCCGACACGGTCTCAATACCGAAAGGTTCGAGAAGCGCGCCGATTTCGCGCACCTTGCCCGCATTGTGGCTCGCGACCACGATTTTTGAGGGTCGCGCATTTTGACCCGAAAACCGGTTTCCACTTTTCGGAATGCGCTCTGCTTTTTGTCCTCTGAGATCGCGTGCCATCCTTGTTTACCGCACAGCTTCTTTCTGCATCTCTACGAGCTGGCCGCAGGACTGTTTGGCCAGGCGCAGCAGCTCAAGGAAGTTTTCTTCCGAGAAAGGCGTGCCTTCCGCGGTGCCTTGAATTTCCACGATGCCACCATTGCCGGTCAGCACGAAGTTGGCGTCCGTGTCGGCATTGGAGTCTTCTGCATAGTCCAGATCAGACACAGGCGCGCCCTGATAGATGCCGCAAGAAATGGCCGCGACGTGATCGGTCAGCGGCGAGATGTCGATCATGTTGCGTGCGCGCATCCACTCGATGCACTGGTGAAGGGCAACCCAAGCGCCCGTGATAGAGGCGGTGCGGGTGCCACCATCGGCCTGAATGACGTCGCAATCGACGGTGATCTGACGTTCGCCCAAGGCCTTCATGTCAACAACCGCGCGAAGCGAGCGACCGATGAGGCGCTGTATTTCCTGCGTCCGGCCGGACTGCTTACCAGCTGAGGCTTCCCGGCGCATACGCTCATTGGTGGAGCGTGGCAGCATGCCATACTCCGCCGTCACCCAACCTTCACCGCGACCACGCAAGAAGGGCGGAACGCGCTCTTCCAGGCTTGCTGTACACAGCACATGGGTGTCGCCGAACCGCACCATGCAGGAGCCTTCAGCGCTTTTTGAAAAACCAGGCTCAAAAGAGACATTGCGCATTTCGTCAAAAGCGCGGCCAGACGGACGGGTGGTGCTCACAGTGCGGACCTCGTAAAGCGGATGTAAATGGTGGGCCGGTCATACCCCGGCACCCTTCAGGCGTCCAGTCTTTGCACCGGCTTGGGGGCACCTTTAGGCGGCATTGGCCTATAAACAGAAGAGCAATTGACGATGACCGCCACCCTTCCTAAGTTTGGATGGCAATTTTCGCCCAATTTCAGGGGGTTAGCAGGCACCGCACAGTGCGCCGCTTACCCAGAGTGTAAGGCCCATGCCCGCCGTCAAAGACCTTAATGACCGTTCGAGGGCCATCCTCCAGCAGGTGGTTGAAACCTACCTGGAAACCGGGGCACCGGTCGGGTCACGCTTTCTGTCCCAGAATCTGCCGCTGACCCTGTCGGCGGCGACCGTGCGCAATGTGATGTCCGATCTGGAGGCGCTGGGGCTCTTGGCCGCTCCCCATACAAGCGCCGGACGCCTGCCCACTGATGCGGGGCTTCGGCTCTTTGTGGACGGTCTTCTGGAAGTAGGTGATCTCTCAGAAGAAGAGCGCCGGGCCATCGAAACCCAGGTCACGCATTCTCCATCGGCCAACACGGTTGAAGACGTGTTGCGCGATGCTTCACAACTTCTGTCTGGTCTCTCTCACTGCGCAGGATTGGTGCTGGCACCCAAGGCTGAGCAAACGCTCAAACATATCGAGTTCGTGGCGGTCGATAGTGGCCGGGCGCTTGTGGTGCTCGTCTCCGAGGACGAGAGCGTAGAAAACCGTATGATTGATGTGCCTCGCGGCCTCACACCCTCGGCACTAACAGAAGCGACCAACTTCCTGAATGCCCGGTTGCGGGGCCGCACCATGGCGGACGCAACAGCGGTCATTCAGTCCGAAATTGACGCTCAAAAGGCGGAGCTTTCCGCCCTTACCCAACGGGTGGTGGAAGCAGGCCTTGCGGTCTGGTCGGGTGGCGACACACCGACCACCGGGACCAGCGGCGGCGATCCCCTGGACCGGTCTCTCATTGTGACCGGGCAATCCAAGCTGCTGGAAGATGTGAGCGCCATGGACGACCTGGAGCGCGTCCGGCTCCTGTTCCAGGAATTGGAAAACAAAGCAGACCTTGTCCAGCTTTTGGACCTCGCCCAGGATGCGGAGGGAGTCCGGCTCTTTATTGGCTCAGAGAACCAGCACTTTGCCCTGTCTGGCTCGTCTGTGATCGTGAGTCCCTTTATGGATGAAAGTCGCCGCGTGGTCGGCGTCTTAGGTGTTATCGGCCCTACCCGGCTTAACTATGCCCGGATTATTCCCATGGTGGATTATACGGCCCAAGTTGTTGGCCGCCTGTTACGCTGAGTGTTGACTTCGGCGGGCTGACAGGTCATTTCTCCGCCTCTTTAAAGTTTAGAGCGACCAATCGAAGATATTTGGTGCTTTCAGGGATTACGTAGACATGAGCGATCAAGACAATTCTGCAAATGGCAACACAGGTGATGAGGGCGATGCGCCCCACAAACCAACGCCTGCCGAATTGAAGCAACAGGCTGACGATCTGCTGGCTGCCGCTGCGGCTGCAAATGATGACGGAGCCGACGCGCCTGATGCATCTGAAGAAGTGGACGAGCGCAGCGAAGAAGAGAAAATCGCTGACGCCATGGCGGCACTGGCTGCTGAAAATGCAGACCTGAAAGACAAGCTCCTGCGCGCCGCTGCCGAAGTTGAGAACATTCGGCGACGGTCAGAGCGTGAGAAAGCAGACGCTGGAAAATACGGCGCGACAAAGTTCGCCCAGTCCGTGCTTGCAGTCGCTGACAATCTGCGCCGCGCTATTGATGCCGTCCCAGACGATCGGAAAGACGGTTCCGATGATGTGGTGAAATCCATCATTGAAGGCATTGAGATGGTGGAGAAGTCGCTTCTGAGCGCCTTTGAAGCGAACGGTATTGTGCCTGTTGACCCGGCACCTGGCGAGAAATTCAACCCGAACCTGCACGAAGCGCTTTTTGAGGTTCCCGGCACCGGTCAGCCTAGCGGCACAATCGTTCAGGTGGTGGATACAGGCTTTATGATCTCAGATCGGCTGCTGCGCCCGGCACGGGTTGGAGTCGCGAAAGCAGACGACGGGGCAGCAACCGGCGGCTCGGTCGATACCACCGCTTAAACTTACAGTGCGCATAAACGCACAGAGCCTGTGCGTTTATGTCCTCGTAAAAGTCTCCCGTAGCGCCCATCTTCATCCTAGAGTTTGAACCGGCCTGACGACCTGCTGAGCGGCAGACCGGGCAGGCGGATCTGGGAGGAAGACCACATGACACATCTAATGGCCGCTGCGGCCCTGTTTTTCGGGATTCATATCTTCGTTTCCGGAACGAAGCTGCGCGACGGCATTGTCGGCTTGATTGGCGAGCTTCCCTATAAGGGTCTGTTCGCTGTGACGTCGCTTGGTGCCATTGTCTGGATGGCCATGAGCTACAACACCGCCGTTGTCAGCGCCGAAAACTCTATCCTCTGGCAAGCGCCCTTAGGTCTCCTGCACTCGGGTGGTCTGATCATTTTGGTCGCCACCCTGTTTGCCGTAATTGGGCTCACAGCTCCCAGTGCCACAAGCGATGGCGGTGACAAGGCTGTCGCCGAAGCTGACGACCCCTCGTCACTTGTTAAAGGCATTCACACGATCACCCGGCACCCCTTCTTGTGGGGCGCGATTATCTGGGCGGCGTTTCACATGGGCGCCAATGGGGATCAGGCGAGCCTCATCTTTTTCGGGACCTTCCTGGGCGTCGCTTTCTTTGGCACGGTCGCCATTGACGGGAAGCGCCGGCGGGCACTTGGAGAGAAGTGGGATGCTTATGCGGGCGCTTCGTCCAACATTCCCTTCGCGGCTCTCGCAACCGGCCGGGCGAAGTTTTCCATATCGGAACTTGGATGGTGGCGCATCGTACTCGCCCTGCTCGTCTGGGGCGCCCTGTTCATGTCACACGAATGGTTGTTTGCCGTCAGTCCCGTGCCAGGTGCCTAGGACTTATGTTTGCCGGATTTCCCGATGCTGAAATACTTCAGCGTCAGTTGGGGATGCATTAGCTCGCAACTTTTGTGCAAGAGCTGCAGCTTGTTCTTCTGTTTTTTCTACGACCAACTCTGTGTCTGGTGTAGAGGGAATCTTGACACGGCAGCATGTTCCTTCCCCAACCGTACTTTCAATTTCTAAGACTCCATTGAGAGCGGTGATGAGAGTCTTGACTATTGAAAGTCCAAGCCCGGTGCCACTCATTCCGGCGGTCTGTTGATCACGAACCTGATAAAACGGGTCACAGACGAGTTTGATTTTTTCGGCTGAGATTCCGACGCCGGTATCACAAACTTCTATCGTTACCGCACCATTCCTTGTGCGTGCGATATTTACTGTGATCGTGCCGCCCACCGGCGTGAACTTCACGGCATTGGAGAGAAGGTTCACAAGGATCTGGCTAAGCGCCTTGTCATCTGTTCTGACAACATAGTCATCCCCAAAATCCCAAGACCGTACGAGATTGATGTCCTTTGCCCGTGCTAAAACATCCACCATGCGCAAAGAGGCGTCGGCAATCATCGCAATCGCTTGAGGTGTCTTGTCGACTTCAACGCCCTCAGACTCAATCCTCGAATATTCAAGGATCTGCGTTACCAGCGAGAGCATGTGTTCGCCGCTATGCTTGATATCGGAAATGTACTCGCGTTGTTTCTCCGGGCTGGTGACCATTCCCTCATCGCCCATCTCAAGAATCTGGGAGAAGCCGATGATTGCATTCAACGGTGTGCGGAGTTCATGGCTCATAGACGCGAGGAACGACTCCCGAGCTTTCGCCGCTGCTTCCGCACTGCTGAGCGCTATCATGGCTTTTTTGCGTTCATCGTTTGCTACTTCCGCACTCGCTCCCAAGAGTGTGGCATGGACCTCTGAGGCCTCCGCCCGTGTTTTTTCAACCAATGCGACTTCTCTGAAAGCGGAGAGACCACCAAGCAAGACCAATATCGCCCCATTTGCGATTATCAGTTGAACAAGGAATCCTCCTCGGACATCTGCGATGAGCGACACATTCTCCACATAGCAATAGGTGAGACATATCGCAGCGAGCAGTACAAACAATGCCGCAGACATGCCCAGCGCCGTGCGCCTTTCCAGCGTTGCAAACAGACAAACCTGCACAGCCATGATCCACACGGCGTGCTCAGCCGCGAGCGCAACATCGTTGGCGAACAACAAAGCCAGCGTGATCGTGGTCAGCAGATGGGTGCTGCCGAGGGCAAAAACCAGCCAAACCGCTGGCTTGAGAAAGCGGCCCTTGGAAACAAGGACGCCAGATACAATCACAGCGAGGACAACGGCAAGGATCGGAATAATGGTCTGGGTATAGCCATCCAACCGGTCCATCGCCGTCAGATGGTAATATTCATAGACTGATGCGAGAGCAGCGAGAAAACCGACCATCACCACCGAGAGGACTAGGGTCCTCTGTGTTGACTGCCCCAGCTTCTCGTCGCCTGTTCCCATTTTCCACGGCGCGGTCATCAAGTCCTATCCATCGCAAGGCTAAAGATTTAGCCATATTAGGATGGAGCACTTACTAAAGGCCTAAACCTTTCGGACTGAAAACCGTGCCTTTACATAGAACTAAGCAGGAAAGATGCAGCTTTTGATGCCGCCCGCTCTGAGGTCAGCTGCTAGCTCCGACCTGTTTTGCAAGGACGGCTTGCTCAGCTGCCTCTACAGGCTCTGTCGCCAGAAGACCGGGAAGCGTCACACGGCAGCATGTGCCTGTCCCCACCGCGCTCTCGATTTCAAATTTTCCCCCAAGCCCCCGAACAAGGGTACTGACAATCGACAGACCGAGGCCCGTTCCGCCTTCGCCCGCACATCGCGCATCCCCAATCTGAACGAACGGCTGGAAGACGTCCTGGAGCTTTTCGGCTGGAATGCCAATGCCATTATCCTGAATTTCAATACATAGACCCTTGGACCCGTCGGTTTTGAGGACGAGCCAAACCTGACCGCCATTGGGGGTGAATTTTACCGCATTCGTCAGCAGGTTGACCAAGATCTGGCTAAGCGCTTTCTCATCTGTTTCAACGCGGAAATCAAATCGCTGATCCCAGTAGCGCAGAAGCTGAACCTCTTTTGCCGACGCGATCACATCCACCATGCGCATGGCCCCTTCGGCAATGGGGGAGAGCATCTGTTCTGAAAGTTCGATGTCACACCCTTCGGATTCAATCCGAGAGAATTCTAATACCTGTCCAACAAGCCCCAACATGTGTTCACCACTATTGCGAATGTCCTTGGCGTACTCCAGACGCTTTTCTTCTGTGCGCGCAATGCCTGCCTTCCCCATTTCGAGGATCTGCGAAAAGCCGATGATCGCGTTGAGCGGCGTGCGAAGTTCGTGACTCATTGACGCGAGGAAGGCTTCTCGAGCACGTGTGGCTTCTTCGGCCTTGTTTAATGCGTGGATTGCTTTCTCTTGTTCTTTTTCAGCTTTCGCAGCTTCCTTTTTCAAGAGCGTTTCGTTTTCTTCCAGAGCCTTCACACGGGCAGACTCAACTGTGACGAGATCACGATAAGTCGCTAATGCGCCCAGCAAGAGAAGGGCAGCAGCCTGGGCAAAGGCTGTTTGTACGAGAAGCGCTGATTCCGCTTCCGCTACTGGACTGAGGCCCTTAAAGACAAAATAGGCGCAAAGCACACACAGCGTCATTCCGAAAAGAGATCCTGCCAGGACGTAGGCAATGCGTCGTGAAAGTGTGGCAAACAAGCATACCTGCAATGGGATCATCCACATCGCGTTTTCGATTGCATAGAGATAGTCAGTAGCACCGAAGAGGCTGATCGCCATCTGACTAAGCAGATAGAGGCTCGCCATGCAAAAGACAGACCCAACCAAAGGTCGGAGCAGGCGTCCGCGCGAAACAAAAAGGATCAGGATCGCGCCAAGAAAATAGGCCGTGACGATCGCGACGACAATGTCGCTCCGAAAGCGTTCCTTACCCATAGAGGCGAGGCTGTAGAACTCAAATGCTGTCGCGGCACATACGATGATACCGACCAACGCCACAGACATGAATATCGCAGCTGAAACACGACCTTTGTGTTCTTTTTCTTCCACCACGCGCACGCGCCTCCGACAAGCACACTTCATGCTGCGTTTCCGCAGAGCAAGTATGCGTTTAAGAGTTTTCCAAACCGACAATTTTTGTGGTTTACAAATTGTTACCAGCGGCAATTTTATTCCGCTGCAACTCCAGGAACGTCCTCAGACAATGCTTTCGGTTGCACAAGGGAAAGCGAAAGTGTCGCAGCAGTTCCTTTGCCTTCTTCGCTTTCAAGCGTAAACGGTGTTCCCATCGCATCCGCCAAAGCTTTGATAATTGCCAACCCGAGCCCTGTGCCGGTTTCGCTTGCCAAACTAGCATCGCCAAGGCGCACAAAGGGTTGGCAGACTTCTTCGATCTTGTCGGCCGGAATGCCAGCGCCCGTATCTATCACCTGCAGGGATGCTTGACCCCTGGCGCCTGATGTTACTCGGAGTGTCACTCTGCCTCCGGGGTCGGTGAATTTCAGAGCATTACCGACCAGGTTAAGCCCAATCTGAATAAGGGCCTGACGATCCGCTCTCACCGGTCTGTCGCAGTCGCTGGCAATCTGTATCCCCAGTTCGACACCTTTTGCTTTTGCCGTCGAAAGCGACATGCGGTGAATGAACTGTACGACTTCGGCAAGCTGCAGTTCCGTGGGGTTAAGGTCGAACGTGCCTGAGCGTATCCTAGAATATTCAAGCAACTGGTTGATCAGACCCAATACATGTTCGCCGCTTTGATGAATATCTTCGGCATATGTACGGTATTGCTCTGTCGCCCCGTCCCCATTGCCTAGTGCGTCGGACTTCATGACTTCCGAGAAACCAATAATCGCATTGAGTGGCGTGCGCAGTTCATGGCTCATGGTCGCAAGAAAAGTCTCGCGGAGTTTGATCGATTTTTCAGCTTCCTTGCGGGCGATCTCTGACTGTTCGCGCGCTTTCTCTGCCTCTTCAAATGCCTGGCGCATTTCAGCAGCGTGTTCAGCCAAGGCATCAGACCGTGCGTGAAATTTTATCGCCGCCTCACGAAACATGGCGAAGCCATCCAGCAATACGAATGCAACGATCAAAGCAAGACAGAAAAGAATTAGGTCTGCGCAACATGGTTCTGTAAAGGGGTTGGCGCCGACGCGCAGAACGTGTGCTCCGACCAGCAACAGCATTGACAACACAAATGTGCCGCCCAGGGCGCGCGCGAAAGATCGGCCAGCCGTCAAAAAGGGAATGATCAGGGTCGCGATGATCCACGGTGTGTAACGCTCCACCGCCATGGGCGCCTCAACAACAAAAAGCAGGTTGGCAACCACCGAGAGCAGAAACAGACTGATAAATCCGTAGATGAGACCGATGGCGAGGCGACTGGACGCCACAAGGCCGAGCCAAGACGCCACAACGACAGACGTCAGCAAGACGATAAGAGTTCCGACCTGAAAGAACTGAAATGCAGGTACGTCATCTGGCAGTCCACTCGAATAGAAATCATAGGCAGCCGCTGAGATTGTCACCAGACCGGCAAGTGTAATGGTACGCACAACATCGCGAATGCCCTGATCACGCTCTGCCTGCGATTCTACTAGCACTGTACTCATCTCACCCTTCACCCTGGAGCGTTCCACGCAGAACACTCCTAAAATCGCAGAAAGGCTTTAAAAAAATATATCTTTTAGATAAAGGCTCAGCTAGATGGCCGTCCTATGGCTGTTTCGCTTCTTGCAATAACCAATCTCGAAAAGCTTGCGCCTCTGGTCTTAGGGGCCAGCCTTCAGGATAGACCACATGATAGGCGGCCGCTGTTTCCAACGTGAGGCCAAACGGCCTGACAAGGCGACCGTCTTCCAGTGCGGCAGCCGCCAGTGCTTCATCTGCCAAGGCCACACCCTGGCCGGAGGCAGCGGCCTCCAGGGTGAGATGTGCGTCGTCAAAGATGGGACCTTTTAACGGATCTACCGCCGTCGCACCGGCTGCTTTCAACCAGCCTGCCCAATCTTCGAAACTGTCTTCGTGTATGAGCGTATACGCTGCCAGGTCGTTTGGTTCGCGAAGCCCCTTACCGCGCTCCATCAGTCTGGGACTTACCACCGGGAATGATGCTGAGCCCAAAAGCTTTTCTGCAACAAGGCCCGGCCAATCGGCGCGTCCATAGCGGATCGCAATGTCAGCTCCGCCATCCTTAAACTCAACAAAGTCAGGTGTCGGTACGAGGTGCAGCTGGACATCAGGGTGAGCTGCATAAAACCGATCGAGCCGCAAGACCAGCCACCTGGCAGCAAAGGCAGGTTCAACGCTTACGAGCACTGGCCCTTTATTCTCTTCTGACGAGATGGCGCGCGCTGCTGCAACTGCTTCAGCAATTGTGTCCAGTGCCCGGGTGAGCGGTGGCGCCAAAACCTCACCTGCCGGGGTCAAATGAACTTTCCGCGCGGAACGGACAAATAGCGGTTCTCCAAGCCAGTCTTCAAGTCCCCTAATTTGGTGACTGACCGCTGAATGGGTCACGCCCAGTTCATCGGCGGCCTGAGAAAAGCTCAAATGCCGCGCGGCAGCCTCAAAGGCCCGCACCATGGAGAGTGGCGGCAGCTGGCGAGAAGCCATAGTGAATTTTCCTCACATGTTTGATGAGAAAAGATCGTTTGTTATCAACCCACTCCCAACATAAATAGTCACTTAGGAGGAATATAGAGATTTTGAGCTTGGAGATGAAGATGAATATTTTTCGTGGATATACAGATGGGCTTTCAGCCAGCTATCAGGTGGCGACCTATCAATCGGGTTCCTTCAAACGCCGCTCCCCGAAGGCTGCGCCGCTGCGCCCGGCACGGAATTCCTTTGTGAAGGCTGTCACCGCGCTCGCCACCTCGTCGCTAAAGGGCGCGCTGAAGGGAACGCAGAAGCTGTTGAAACGGCGGGGCAAACCAATTGCCCCGTCCGATTTTTCAGCCCAGCTTGATCTGTTCATGCGGCCTGCCGCTCCCCAAACCTCTTAAAGTCCAGCGCTTTCCGGGTCCGTAACCCGGCGCAAGGTCAGGTTGAGACGCCCCCCTTTTTCAAGCAGCGTTGAGGTTCCTGGCACTATTCGGTCGATCCCGTGAAAGCGGAGCCGTGAGGGTCCGGCCAGCATCATGACATCGCCAGACGCCAGCTTGAAGCTTTGCGTTGACCCCTTCCGCTCAAGCCCGCCCAGCCTAAAAATGGCGGTATCCCCCAAAGACACCGATAAAACCGGCGCATCCATGGGCTTTTCGTCCCGGTCCTGATGAAGACCCATTTTTGCGTCGCGACCATAATAGTTCACCAAACACGCTTCTGGAGGGGCTGCGTAACCGGTGAGACCTGCCCAAAGCGTCAACAAACTGTCGGGGATCGGTGGCCAGCGCCGTCCTGTCGCAGGATGGCAGTGGTCATATCGGTAGCCGGTGCGGTCTGATACCCACCCCAGATCCCCGAAATTTGTCATGGAGACAGAGAAGGGCTTCCCAGTCATTGGCATAGTCGGCTGGTAGAGCGGGTTTTCAGCGATCTGCTCGCGAAGGGTCGCCACAAGCTCTTCCTGAGCCCCGCGGGACAGGAGCCCCGGCCAGATTCTGGTTCCCGGAACAGGCTCCAGGGCACTTAAAGGGGCTGTTTTCTCAGACATTTTGAAGAGCTTACGGGGGTTAACTGTTGCGCCGGCTCTCGCATGCCGCTATTCAACCGCATCCCGCGACGGACAGCCATTTTTGAGCAATCAGAAGGCCAATCTGGCGCGGGTGGTCTTGCGACGTGCGAGGCTCAAACATATATATCTCCCAATCGGTTGCGACCGTTTTTAACCTGTTCACCCCATAGGGGGTCAGAGGTTTAAAGCAGAACGACTTCGGTCACAGGATCGGGCTCACACTGCTTCAACCATTGGGCGCTGAATTATCAGGTCCGACTGGCCTGCCGCAGTCATAAAGAGGAAGACAATGGGTAAAGTTATTGGCATTGACCTTGGCACGACGAATTCGTGTGTCGCGGTGATGGAGGGCTCACAGCCCAAAGTTATTGAGAATGCAGAAGGTGTGCGCACCACACCATCCATGGTGGCTTTTGCGGAAGACAATGAGAAACTTGTCGGCCAGCCTGCCAAACGCCAGGCTGTCACCAACCCGTCCAACACGCTCTATGCGATCAAACGTCTGATTGGCCGTTCGTTCGACGATCCAATGACCCAGAAAGATATGGGTATGGTGCCGTACGAGATTGTCAAAGCAGACAATGGCGACGCATGGGTCGAAGCACGCGGCGAGAAATATTCTCCCCAGGAAGTCTCTGCCTTCATTCTTCAGAAGATGAAAGAGACCGCTGAGACCTTTACCGGCGAGCCTGTGACGCAAGCCGTGATCACGGTTCCTGCCTACTTTAATGACGCGCAACGCCAGGCAACAAAAGATGCCGGCAAGATTGCAGGCCTTGAAGTTCTCCGGATCATCAACGAACCAACAGCCGCAGCGCTCGCCTACGGTCTCGACAAATCTGATGGCCGCACCATTGCTGTTTATGACCTTGGTGGCGGTACGTTTGACGTGTCGGTTCTTGAAATCGGCGACGGCGTCTTTGAAGTAAAGTCCACCAACGGGGACACGTTCCTGGGTGGTGAAGACTTCGACCTTCGCATCATCGAATATTTAGCCGACGAGTTTAAGAAAGAGCAGGGCATTGACCTGCGCGACGACAAGCTCGCGCTGCAGCGTCTGAAAGAAGCTGCTGAGAAAGCCAAGATTGAACTTTCGTCTGGCGCTCAAACAGAAGTGAACCTGCCCTTCATCACAGCAGACGCGTCTGGTCCAAAGCACCTGACCTTGAAACTCACCCGCGCAAAACTTGAAGCGCTGGTTGAAGATCTGGTCATGCGCACGATTGAGCCTTGTAAGAAAGCACTTGAAGACGCTGGCCTTAACGCCAGCGCCATTGACGAGGTTGTTCTCGTCGGTGGGATGACCCGCATGCCGAAAGTACAGGAAGCGGTCAAAAACTTCTTTGGCAAAGAACCTCATCAGGGGGTGAACCCGGATGAAGTGGTTGCCATGGGTGCTGCCATTCAGGCGGGTGTTCTGCAGGGCGACGTCAAAGACGTTCTGCTCCTCGACGTTACACCTCTCTCACTTGGCATCGAAACGCTGGGTGGCGTGTTCACCCGGTTGATCGAACGCAACACCACTATCCCAACGAAGAAGGCGCAAACCTTCTCCACAGCTGAAGACAATCAGTCCGCCGTGACGATCCGTGTCTTCCAGGGTGAGCGGGAAATGGCGGCTGACAATAAACTGCTCGGTCAGTTTGACCTTGTGGGTATTCCAGGCGCACCCCGCGGTATTCCGCAGATTGAGGTGGCCTTCGACATTGATGCCAACGGCATCGTGTCAGTGAATGCAAAAGACAAAGCGACCGGCAAAGAACAGTCGATCCGCATCCAGGCCTCTGGCGGTCTCTCCGATAGCGAGATCGACAATATGGTGAAGGACGCAGAAGCGAACGCGGATGAAGACAAGAAGCGTCGCGAAGCTGTTGAAGCCAAGAACCAGGCGGAAGCCATGGTTCACGCTACCGAGAAGACGCTTGAGGATGCTGGTGACAAAGTCAGCGACGAGGTGAAGGCGCCTGTTGCTGCGGCCGTTGCGGACCTTAAGACAGCTCTTGAAGGTGACGATGCTGAAGAGATCAATGCCAAGGCGCAAGCTTTGACAGAGGTTTCGCTGAAGCTCGGTGAAGAGCTCTACAAAGCTGGCGTTGAAACGGCCGACGCTGAAGGTGCAGAGGCAGGCGCCGAAGCATCTGACGATGGCAAGGCTCAGGATGATGTAGTCGATGCCGACTTCGAAGAAGTCGACGAAGACGACAAGAAGAAAGACGCATCCTAATCCCACTTCCGTAGGCGTGTTTCGCGCCTATGACACCCTCTTTCTGATCAGCGATCTTTGATTGCTGATCAGAGCAGGGCCCGGAAAGGACCTGAAGTCTCGTGTCGAAGCCTGATTTTTATACATTGCTAGGCGTGGATCGTTCTGCGAGTGCAGACGAGCTCAAAAAAGCCTATCGCAAGCTCGCAATGAAATATCACCCGGACAAAAACCCGGGCGATGAAGCGGCTGAGCAAAAGTTCAAAGAAATTTCTGAAGCCTATGACGTTCTGAAGGACGATCAGCAGCGCGCAGCCTATGACCAATATGGCCATGCAGCCTTTGAAGGCGGCATGGGCGGTGGGCACCCAGGCGGTATGGGTGGCATGGGCGGCATGGGCGGCATGTCCGATATCTTCGACGACCTGTTCGGCGAGTTTATGGGCGGTCGCAGAGGCCAACGCAGCGATGGTGGTCGCGCCCGCGGCCAGGACCTGCGCTACAATATGCAGATCACGCTGGAAGAAGCCTATGAGGGCAAAAAAGCCCAGATCCATGTTCCAAGCTCTGTTACCTGTGACACCTGCTCTGGATCCGGGGCGACACCGGGATCGCAGCCGGTTAATTGCACCACCTGTGGCGGCAATGGTCGTGTACGCGCCGCGCAAGGTTTCTTCTCAATTGAGCGCACCTGCCCAGCCTGCCATGGCCGAGGACAGGTGATCGAAAATCCATGTTCTGACTGTCATGGGCAGGGCCGAGTGCAGAAAGAACGCACGCTTGCGGTCACCATTCCACCGGGCGTGGAGGAAGGCACCCGCATTCGCCTAGCAGGTGAAGGGGAAGCCGGCATGCGTGGCGGCCCAGCGGGCGATCTCTATATTTTCCTCTCTATTGAACCGCATCAGCTTTTCGAACGCGACGGGACAGAGCTATTTTGCGACGTGCCTGTCTCTTTGACGACGGCGGCCCTTGGCGGCGAGATGGAAGTTCCGACCGTTGGCGGCGGCAAGGTGAAGGTCAAAGTGCCCGAGGGCACGCAGACCGGAAAACAGTTCCGCGTTCGCGGCAAAGGCATGCCCGGACTTCACGCACGGCGCCATGGAGACCTCTACATTCAGATCCATGTGGAAACGCCGGTCGGCCTCACCAAGGCGCAGAAAGAACTATTGAAACAGTTTGACGAAGCCTCGTCTGACAAGACCAATCCGGAAAGCGCTGGCTTTTTCGACAAGGTCAAAGAGTTCTTCAACGATACGCCAGAGTGATGCCCGTGGTCTGGCCTGCAACAATCAGCTAGGATTTCCTCAACATCCACGTTGAGAAAAGACCTGATATGTCTGATGCCCCTTTGGTAGCCGAAACACGCGGTGCGGTCATGATTGTTACGATCAATGATGCGCCGTGGAATCGCATGTCTATCGCTTTCATGGACGAGCTGGAAAAGCTGGTGGCAGACATCGCAGGAGATGACAGCATCCGCGCGGTGGTCCTCACAGGCGCGGGGGACAAAAACTTTTCCGTCGGCATGAACCTGAAAGAACTCGGAGCTGGGGTTGAGGCCAAAGGCGGACAGGACGCCTTCTTTGATCAACGTTGGAACGTCATTTCGGCGATCGAAAATATGGGCAAGCCCTGGATCGCAACTTTCTTTGGGTATTGTCTCGGTGGCGGACTTGAACTTCCGCTTGGGTGCCACTTTCGTTTAGCCGCGGAGGAAGGGTGCCAAATTGGTCTTCCGGAGATGGACTTAGGCGCCGTTCCTGCCTGGGGTGGCAGTGCCCGGCTTCCTCGTGTCGTGGGACGCACACATGCGATCGATATGGTCCTGCGAGGCAAAAAGATATCCGGGCCTGAAGCCTTTCGGATCGGCCTTGCCAACGAAGTCTGGCCCCTGGCTGAACTCAAGGACCGGGCCATTGCCCTGGCCGAAGAGCTTGCTGCTCAACCAAGCCTCGCCGTCAAAGCCATGCTCGATGCCCTGATGAGCAGTCCGATGAAAACGTTGGAGCAATCCCTTGCAGATGAGCGGGCTGCCGTGCACCTCACCTCGGGAACGCCCGATGCACGTGAAGGCATCATGGCATTCCTGGAAAAAAGAAAGCCGGTTTTCAACCAGACCTAGAGTGCACCACCCCTTCGGCTTAGTGCCTTATCCTTGTGCTCATTGGGCAACAGTGCGGCGCTGTCATCTGTCTGTCACATAAGTGTAGCGGACTGGTCATCTAGCCCGCCTATTCGTCTCCTCGACCGGGGCAGATCCCTGAGTACACGAGGAGATACCTAATGATTAAGAACACTCTGGTGGGTAGTGTCGCAGCAGCTGCACTTTCCCTCAGCCTAACAGGGACAGCCTTCGCGGGTTACGACGTAAACTCGCGGATCGATTCCCTAGAAAATGAACTGCGTGAGCTCAAAGCTCAGATGCAAATGCGTGACAGCAAACTTGCCGAGCTGGAAACAGCAACGGAAGGTCTTGGCGACCTGCCGAAGTTCGACGCTCGCAAGCTTCAGATTTCCAGCCGCGATGGTAACTGGTCTATCCGGTTTGGTGGTCGTCTGATGCTTGATGCATTTCTCGCTGAGAGCGACATTGCTGGCGGTACAGACACAAGTGGTGGTGGTGCTGAAATCCGCCGCGCGCGCTTCTTCGCTTCTGGTAAGGTGATGGGCGACTGGAAATACAAACTGCAGGTTGATTTCGCCAGCAATGGTGTTTCCATTAAGACCGCAACGATCAGCACGAAAATTGCCGGCCTGACCACGACCTTTGGTAATGACAAAGAACCACAAGGTCTCGAAGAGCTGACATCTTCCAAGTATATCACGTTCATGGAACGCTCTCTCGTCAATGAAGCCTTCGCACCAGGCCGTAACCTGGGTGTGAGCGTTGGCACAGGTGGCGACAACTACAGTGTCCGTGGTGGCTTCTACACAAACGGCATCGACAACGGATCTGACGCCGCAACAACAGACTGGTCAGCAACAGGTCGCGTCACCTTCGCACCGCTCGCTGAGAAAACAGAAGTTGTGCACCTTGGTGTGTCCGGTTCTTACCGTGGCTTCGATGACAATAGCGGTCCTCGCATCCGCCTGCGGAACTTCCACAATGGCACACGCTATGTCAGCACAGGTAACATCGCCGCTGAAGGCCAGATGACTTTCGGTGCAGAAGCCGCCGCTGTGTTTGGTCCATTCAGCGCACAGGGTGAGATCTACACCTCCACGTTCGAAGGAAATGGCGCTGGCGCCACGGATATCGACTATGACGGTTGGTATGTTATGGCCAGCTACTTCATCACGGGCGAAAGCCGTGCTTACAAAGCCAACAAAGGTGAGTTTGGCCGCGTAAAGTCTGAAGGTGCGATCGAAGTCGCAGCACGCTACGAAATGGTTGACATGGAAGACACTGGCTTTGGCACAGATGCTTCTGAAAGCACCGCTTTGACGCTTGGTGTGAACTACTACTTCAACCCCTATGTTCGCGCGATGTTGAACTACGGCACTGCCGAGTATGACTTCACTGCAGCATCTGGTGCAGCTGACGTAGACACCGACTTCATCGGCACACGTCTGCAACTCGACTTCTAAGATACGAAAAAGCCAAGGTGCTCTAAAGCACCTTGGCTAACTAAGTCGCTGAATCTGTTCCTCACAGTCAGCTCGACGGTCCGGTCTCCCTCTAATGTGGGCCGGGCCGTTTCTGTTTCTAAGCCGCTTTGACCGACCCGAGGAAACCTTCGATCTCTTTCTTCAATCCATCAGATTGCGCTGACAGGTCAGACGCAAAGTCCGTTACCTGCTTGGCTGCATGCGTATTCTCGCCAGTGACTGCGTCGACCTCGGAAATATTGGATGTGACTTCCGACGTTCCCTTAGCCGCCTCCTGAACGCTGCCTGCAATCTCCTGCGTGGCAGCGCCTTGTTCCTCTACCGCACTCGAAATAGCTGTCGAGATTTCCGACATTTGCGAAATCATGTTGTTGACGGTTTCGATTGCTGAAACAGCGTCCTCTGTCGAAGACTGCATGGTTGAGATCTGCTGACTGATTTCCTCCGTCGCCTTGGCGGTCTGGTTGGCCAGGGATTTCACCTCACCGGCAACAACCGCAAACCCTTTGCCTGCATCACCGGCACGCGCCGCTTCAATAGTTGCGTTAAGCGCCAAGAGATTGGTCTGTTCTGCGATGTCCTGAATAAGGCTCACCACCGTGCCAATCTTATTCGCCGCCTCGGCGAGATGGTTCATGGTGGCGCTGGTTTTCTCAGCTTCGTCTGTTGTCCGACGTGTAAGGTCGGATGATTGCGTTACCTGGCGGCCAATTTCAGCGATAGCGCTATGCAACTCCTCAGCAGCTGAGGCAACTGTTTGTACATTTTCAGACGCTGACTCCGCAGCGCTCGCTGCGGCGCTCGCGCCGGAGCTTGTCCGCTCTGCCGTGCGCGTCATTGATCCAGCGGTTTCGTGAAGATCTGACGATGCCGCCGATACGGAATTCAGAAGCGTCGAGACCTTGGAGTCGAATGACGAAATCATCTCTTCCATTTTTCGCGTGCGTTGCTCGCGTGCCGCCTGGTGCTCCGCCTGTTCTGCTTCGAGCTTTTGGCGTTCGATTGCGTTTCTACGGAAGACTTCAACTGCCTGAGCCATCTCGCCAATCTCGTGCTTATCATCGAGATAGGGCACCTTAAGCTCTGTGTTCCCATCTGCCAGGTTGGACATGGAAGATGTCATCCGTTGCAGCGAATCCGTGATGCTGCGTCCGACTGCGAAGCCAAAGAGTGAGACGACGCCCAGAACAAGGAAGCCGACGGTCAGGAACACCGTTCCTGTGAACGATTTGGAGGCGGCCAGTGCTTGTTCCGCTTCGTCCAGACCCAGTCCCGCAACGCCAAGCGTGCGTTCGAATGCCGGAACCATATCTGCAAAAATGGCACTTAACTTCTTCGTTTCCGCCGCTGCTCTCAGGTGGGTATCGGCATAGCGGTGAACGCCCGCCTGATAGCTATCCATCAAGCTGGAGACCTCACGGCTAAACCCATCCGGCAATGTCGGTGCAAGCGGGGCCGCGACGACAGCTGGCACTGGCGCAGCTACAACCTGCGGAAGCAGCTCGATATCGGCTGCTCCCTCTGCTTCCGACCCGTCTGTGGCGTTACCCGCCCCGAGCGGATCAACAGAGAGAGGCACGTCAACAATTGCTGGGGTTTCAGCAACAACAGGGACTTCAGCGACTTGTGCTTGTTCCAGGTCTGCCAGAAGAACATCAAACTCAGCACGTCGGGCGTCAATTTGGCTGATGTATTTCTCAGCGCCCCGCAGCATGAAGTCTTTCTCATGGCGGCGCATCATCAGCATCTTAATGGCTAGTACGTTCAGATCAGCTTCTTCGAGTTTCGTTTCAATTGCCTGCACTGCGGCCCGCAACCTGCCCTGAACGCCCTGGTTTTCATCAAGACCGAGTTGCTGGGTTAGGCTGACAACAGATCTAAACTGGCCAATATGCGCGGTGATGCCCTGCTCGATGGTCTCAATCTCAGACTTAACGTCCGCGGCTGCAGACAAGCTCTTCATGGCATCAAGGGATGTCAGAACATTCAATGCGGACTCTTCATAGCGCTCGACATATTTCATGTCTTTGCGAAGGAGAAAATCTTTTTCATTGCGGCGCATCTGAAGCGCCCCAATTTCGACCGACATGGCCAATTGAGCGAGTTCAGCATTGTCTTGCTGGTCGGCTGCGGCGGCGCTGGTACTTATATCTCCCGCGACATATGTCGTCCCGAGGATCACAACGCTCGCCACGCCCATGGCTGCGAGAATTCCTATTCGGACCGAAACCTTAAGAGAATTAAGAAACCCCAACATTGCCGTCAGTCTGTCGACGACACCATCCGCATTCAATTTTTTCATCGCTCTCACCCAGCGGCTTGCTTCACTCATGCACTCAACGGACTGCCACGCCTTCGAGTCATTTACAGCTATCGGAGAGCTCTTAAGATTCCTCTAAGTCCACCTAAGGGTGTATATGGTTTTCTGACCGTAGAGGCAGACCTCGCTTGCCATTCGATGTCGGGCGTTCAAATTTTGGGTAACCGTGTCCCAAAATTCTGTCTTTAAGCTAAGTTTAGTCTTTTTTCAATTTTTACCCCTTAGGTTCTAAGTCCGTTTTGGTGCAGACCCATTGTCTGCACAAGGGCATTAAATCCTGAGGGGCACTATGAATACGACCAAAATTGACTGTAACCGCGGACCAAAACAAACACTTAAGCGTTGTGGATCCAACCTGTTATTGGCGACAGCGCTGACAATTGGCACTGCGAGCAGTGCGTTCGCAGGCTATGACGTCAACTCGCGCATTGATGCACTTGAGCATGAGTTGCGTGAACTCAAAGCACAGATGCAGGAGCGTGACGGAAAGCTTGCAGAGCTCGAAGCGGCTTCCACAAGCCTTGCCAATCTCCCAAGTTTCGACAGCCGCAAGCTTCAGATCACCAGCCGTGATGGCAATTGGTCCATCCGCTTTGGTGGTCGGTTGATGCTTGATGCCTTCCTTGCCGAGGCAGACCGTACTGGTGCTGCTGATACAAGCGGTGGCGGCGCTGAAATCCGCCGCGCTCGGTTCTTCGCAGCCGGTAAGGTCGCAGGCGACTGGAAATACAAACTGCAGATTGACTTTGCGAGCAATGGTGTCGCTATCAAGGATGCCTATATCAGTACGAAGGTTGCCGGACTGAAAGCGATTTTCGGGAACCACAAAGAACCACAGGGCCTGGAACAGCAGACATCGTCTAAATATGTGACGTTCATGGAGCGGGCGATGGTGAGCGACACCTTCGCTGCTGGTCGTCAGCTTGGGGCAAGCCTTGGCGCAAGTGCTGAGAACTTCACCTTGCGGGGAGGTATCTTTACGAGCGGCATTGATAATGGCAGTGATACCACAACCACTGATCTCGCATTTACAGCACGCGGCACCTACGCACCGATTGTTGAAGCGAGGCAGACCGTACATCTTGGCGTGTCCGGAACCTATCGTACTTTTGATGACAATTCCGGTCCGCGTATCCGGCTACGCAACTTCCACAACGGAACGCGCTATGTTGATACCGGTGTGACGGTGGCGGAAGGTCAGACGACTGTCGGTGCTGAAGCTGCAGTGGTGTTTGGCCCCTTCAGCGCGCAAGGCGAGTACTACATGTCAACGCTTGAAGGCAATGGCGCAGGCGCCGCTGACGTCGACTTCAGCGGCTGGTACGCAATGGCAAGCTATTTCCTGACAGGAGAAACCCGCCCCTACAATACGGACAAAGGTGTTTTTGGTCGTGTGAAGGGTGATGGCGCCATTGAGGTCGCTGCACGTTATGAAATGATCGACATGGATGATGCAGGTTTCGGTACCGCTGCGTCTGAAACCACAGCACTTACCGTGGGCGTCAATTATTATTTCAACCCTTATGTTCGTGCAATGTTGAACTACGGCAATGCCGAGTACGACTTCACAACGGCAGCAGGCACAGCTGATACGGAAGTCGATTTCGTTGGGACCCGTCTGCAGCTCGACTTCTAAATCAAACATCCGAGGCATTCACTCTGACAAAGAGAGAATGCCTCGGATCTATCCTTTCTGACTGATCCTGTTCCTCATAGTCAGTTCAACGGTTCGGCTTTCTCTCTTACGGGACAGTCGGACCGTTTTGACTCCATCAAGGCTTATATGGTGAGAATGATCTTGCCCCGCTTGCCACGTTCTTCCTGACGCGCAAACGCTTGCGTGGCCTCTTCAAGCCCGTAGGAACTATCAACAACTGGTGTGAAAATACCCGCCCCCATCAATTCCGATAGGCGGGCCAATCGTTTCTGGTCGGTGTCACTCTCTAAGAGAAACCCCCACTTGCGCCTTGAAACAAGTGCGCGCAGAAATCCTTTCACGTCCAGATGCGGCATGGTCGTAACGTAGGTGCCGCTGGGCTTTAGAAAGGGAAGCGCCTTCGAGAAGGATAGTGACGGTGCTGTATCAAAGATCGTGTCGAACTGGTTTTCTTGTGGAAGCTGTTCCTTGGTGTCATAAGCGAGCGCTGTTGCGGCGCCCTGGCTTCGCGCAAAGTCTACTTGAGACGAATGGCAGATGGCAGTGACCATTGCGCCCAGATGTTTAGCAAGCTGAAGGGCGGTTACGCCGACGCTGCCGGTTGCGCCAGTCACCAGAAGTTGGTCGCCTGGCTTGGTTTTGGCGATCCGTTCTAGCGCAGCGATAGATGTCACCGCCCCGCCGACCAGGGCAGCCGCGCCTTCGGGTGTCATACCGGTTGGGAGCTTCGCCAAATTGGTTTCTTTCAGCGCGACAAATTCTCCATGGAACCAAGGCCCCTTGAAGATGTTTGTATATCCGTAGACCAGGTCTCCCTTTTTGATGGTCTTTCCATCGCTTTCGGCGACACCTGCCATCTCAATGCCAGTGAGCACAGGACTGGTTTTCAGACGTTTGTGCAGGGTCTTATTCTGCTTCCCTGTCCAAGTTTCATAGTCACCATGATTGAGGCCTGCATGGGTGACACGCACCAGAACGTCTCCCCTCGCCGGTTTTGGCTTTGGCACATTGACGAGTTTCAGAGTGGGACGACCTGCACCTTTTGGTACATCGAAGCTCAGGGCTTTCATTCAGCACTCATTTGGTCGGCGTGATCTGCCACATAGATCTCAATAGACCGGGGTTTGCGACCTAGCAAAAATTCAATGTCGTTGGACGGGTTGAAGGTGAAGCCTTCGCGGACGGCAAATGTCATCTCCGCGTTCATGTCGGCATACCAGGTTTCAGCGCCTTGTTCGATCAATGCGTTACGCAGGTCATCTGGTGTGATGCCGACAAAGGGCACGTCCCGACCTAACGCGACACTGATCCGGTTTGCTGCTCCTTCAAAAGTCATGGGATCAGGGCCGGTGAGGCGGTAGACGCGTTGGGTGTGCCCATCTTCGGTGAGGGCCTTGATCGCGATCTCTGCGACGTCGCGCACATCCACAAAGCTGGTTTTGCCGGGACCTGCGGGGAAGGCCACCATGCCCATGGCGACAAAGCCTGCAAAGTTCTGCATGAACCAATCGGGCCGCAGGAATGTCCATGGTAGGTCTGCCGCCTTTACAATCTCTTCCAGCTCTCCGGTGCGGCGCACGAAGAAGACTGAACTGTCGGGGTCGCATTCAGCCGAGAGCATCACAAACCGCTTCACACCTGCCGCTTGTAGCTGGCCTGTCATACGTGCAAGTGCGGTTTTGAAGGCATCACTCTGATTGGTGACCATGTAGACCGCATCTACGCCAATGAGGGCTTTCTCAAACGCTGCGGTATCATCGAAGTCGCCCAGTGCTACTTCGTACCCATCGGGGCCGATCATTTCGGCGGCTTTTTCCGCGTCACGCACATAGATGCGGAAGGGTGTTTTCTGAGCGATCAGCTGACGGGCGATTTCGCTGCCGACATTTCCTGTTGCTCCGGTAAGGAGGATCATGATGTTTCCTTTCTAAGGACGTGCGCGCAGCGGTTCAGGGAACCAGCGGCGTGATGCTTGTTGTTAAAAGATGGGTCAGTGTTTCGGTGGCGGCTTGCTCGGTAATCCGACCAGCCGTGAGCTCTGCACACAGTGTGTTCGCGGCGGCAACAAGACCGATGAAAATGAGGTTTGCGCGGGCGTCCCCTTCAGACAGAACGGGCGCGAAGGCTTCCGCAAACTGTTTGGCGTGCAAGTCCCTTGAGGCGCGGCCTACATCACGGGCGTCCCCATTTGCTTCGATGGCCGCTGTGAGGGCGGCAGCGGCGGGCCCAGCTTCCAGAGCGCAGGCAATATAGGCTTCGGCGATGATTGCTGCGATCGCCTCAACGGTTTCCGGTGCTGAGGCGATGCGCGCGCGTGCGACTCCTTCATAATGGCGATCAGCATCTTCGAGAAGTGCCAGCAAAAGCCCTGTGCGTGTCTCGAAGTGGTCGTAGGCCATGGGTTTTGAGACACCAGCCTGCTCTGCGACAAGGGCGAGGGTCACGGCGTCTGCACCCTGTTCTGCTATGAGTGTTCTGGCCACATCCAACAATTGCTGCCGACGTTCTGCTCGGCTGAGGCGCGGACGGGGTATTGTTTCTAGCTGGCTCATATTAACCTACGTTTAGTAACTTACTAATCGTAGGTAGTGCGTGCGGAGCCTTTCGTCAAGTGTCCAGACGCTGAAATGCTTCAACTTCAGCTGGAAATGCTCTATATCCCGCAGAGAATAAGCGGTCCGGACGGTTTCGACTGACCTGCTTTGCGGAGAAAACAGATGAGCGATAGCGAGATTAAAATCGTCCTTCCTGGTGCGGCCGGGCGCATGGGCCGCACGCTCATCGCTGAAATTGCACAGAAACCGGATTTGAGGCTCATCGGCGCAACAGAGCCTGCAGGGTCGGCATTGTTGGGTGCTGACGCGGGAACGTTGGCGGGCCTGCCTGAGCCTCTGGGTATCACCATCACTGAGGACCCGTTGCCACTCGTGGCCCAAGCAGATGCCATTATCGATTTCACCGTGCCAGCGGCGACGGTTGAATATGCGGCGCTCGCGGCGCAGGCGCGGATCGTCCATGTAATCGCGACAACGGGATTTGACGCAGAACAGGAAGCGCAGATCGAAGCGGCCGCACGTCATGCGACCATCGTCAAAGCTGGCAATATGAGCCTTGGGGTCAATCTGCTGACTGCCCTTACCCGCAAAGTTGCTCAGACACTTGATGCGGACTGGGACATTGAAATTCTCGAGATGCACCATCGGCACAAAGTGGATGCACCCTCAGGCACGGCTTTAATGCTTGGGCAAGCAGCAGCCGATGGCCGGGGCATCAATCATGATGTGGTCGCAGATCGTGGACGCGACGGTATTACCGGCGAACGCACGCCTGGCGATATCGGCTATGCGGTGCTGCGGGGCGGCTCTGTCGTGGGTGAGCATTCAGCTATTTTCGCCGCGGAAAATGAGCGCATTACTCTCTCACATATTGCCGAGGACCGGGGGCTGTTTGCCCGCGGTGCGCTTGCGGCGGCACGCTGGGGACAAGGCAAAGGCCCCGGTCTCTTTTCAATGCTCGATGTGCTCGGGCTCTCAGACTTCTAGAGCGGTTCCATCTTTGATGGATCATTGGAACCACTCTATCTTTTTTGGATGTCGCATTTCCGGACGGTGAACCGGATCCACTTCACCTGGAAATGCTCAAAACGATAGGAATTTAAGCGTGGCCAATCTTCTTGTGCTTGTCCGGCATGGACAAAGTGAGTGGAACAAAAAGAACCTTTTCACCGGGTGGAAAGATCCCGATCTCACAGATCAAGGTCGCGCAGAAGCGATTGAAGCGGGCCAGGCCCTGAAAGAAGGCGGCTATGAGTTCGATGTTTCGTTTACGTCCGTTCTCAGCCGCGCACAGAAAACCAATGATGCGATCCTGAAGGAGCTGGGTCAGACCGATCTGGAGATCATCTGCGATCAGGCGCTCAATGAGCGCGACTATGGAGACCTGGCAGGGCTCAACAAAGATGACGCCCGCGAAAAATGGGGTGAAGAGCAGGTGCATATCTGGCGCCGGTCCTATGACACACCCCCTCCCGGTGGCGAAAGCCTGAAGGATACGGCAGACCGCGTTCTTCCCTATTATCACGCGACCATCAAGCCACGGGTTCTGGGTGGCGACCGTGTTCTCATTGCCGCTCACGGGAATTCGCTTCGGGCATTGGTTATGGACCTTGAGGGGCTTAGCCGCGAAGAGGTGCTTCAGCTCAATATCGCAACAGGCGCACCCATCGCCTATGAGCTTGATGATGCGGGCAAGGTTCTTTCCAAGAAGCTGCTCATTGAGCGCGAGGCGCATTGAAATTCCTAGAGTGAGACTCTAGTCTGTCGCTACCGGCGCAAAACCCTGGTGGCCCGGATGGCGGCGAAGACGCTCCAGTTCAAAACGCAGGGCTTCGCCGAACTGAAGGCGCTCTTCGGGTGACAGGAACGCGCCAACCGTCAGACGGCGACCGTGGGAGGTGATGTCGACAGCGACGTCTTCCTCAGCCTCCTTGTCATATTGCACCCGCGCCCAATAAGGCTGGGAGACATAAGCTGTCTCATTTCCCTTAGCATCTACTTTTCGGATTTTAAGCGCCGTATCGGACAACTGTACCGTCTCATATGCCCGGGCCGCGCGGTAGTTCCAGCGGAACGCCAGATAGATCGCCGCCACATCCAGTCCGAAAAAACCGAACACCGGCCAGGCGCCCATCAACGTGAAGACGATGCCCGCCACAAAACTCACCACGCCAATGAAGATCATAACGACCAGAAAACCTTTGCTCCCGAGTGAGCGATGAGGCGTCAGTCGCGCATCAAAATGCAACGATCCGCCAGGCGGTGCTTCTAGTGGGCTTGTATCTCTTACACGTTCCATACTGGCCAAATTAGGCTGTTGATGCTTCTTCCGCAATGGATCGCCCCGCGTCAAATGAGTATGGTTCGCCCATGAAAATGAAGAAAAAAGACATAGAGCCGTTTTTTGAGATCCTGTCGGCTGATCTGCCGGAACCCAAAACGGAACTCGACTATAAGAACCCCTATACGCTTGTCGTTGCCGTAGCCCTGTCTGCGCAGGCAACTGATGTGGGCGTGAACAAGGCTACTAAAGAGCTTTTCAAGAGGGTGGATACGCCAGAGAAGATGGTGAAGCTTGGCGAAGCCAAGCTGCGCGATCAAATCAAAACCATCGGGCTTTATCGCAACAAGGCGAAGAACGTCATCGCGATGTCCAAAATGCTCATCAATGAGTTTAACAGCGAAGTGCCACGCACTCGCGAAGAGCTGGAACGGCTGCCAGGTGTTGGACGCAAGACCGCCAATGTGGTCATGAATGAAGCGTTTGGCGAAGCGACCATTGCTGTTGATACGCACATCTTCCGCGTTTCAAATCGCACGGGGTTGGCGCCTGGAAAAAATGTGCTTGAGGTGGAGCATGAACTCTTAAAGCGCGTGCCCAAGAGTTATCTGCAACATGCCCATCACTGGATCCTTCTGCACGGCCGCTATGTCTGCAAGGCCCGCAAACCGGACTGTCCGTCGTGTAAAGTCGCTGCCTATTGCACCTTCAAAGGCAAGACCACAGCGGCCTAGTTGTTTGCTGTCGCGGAGACGGACGCAAAACGCTCCGCGTTTTTCTGCCTCCGCTTAGGCCGCTATATCGGCAAGGCTCGCAAACCGGACGGTCCGTCGTGTAAGGTCGCTGCCTATTGCACGTTCAAAGGCAAGACCACAGCGGCCTAGTTTCAATACCGGTAGGAACTCATTTGATGGGCCCGGTTTACATTGGCGACGCACGGGTCAACGGGGAGCTCCCCGCCCGCTTCCGCCCGCGCCTCAATGAAGGAGGTGCGCATGGTGTCGCTCTCATCTTCATAGAGATAGACAAAGAGCGTGCAGCCGTCACCGGCATAGCGCCAGATTTCTGCATGGGCTTCGTTCCGCTGAAACTCAGGTGAGCCAAAAGCCTCGCGCAAGCCATAGGCGTCCAGGCCAATCAGACTGTCCGCGCGGGGTGCTGGCGTTAATGTTGGGGGCATGCGTCCGGGCGCCGACACAGTTTGAGGTGACAGGCTTGACCCAAAATTACTTCCGCCACCCGCACAGGCGGCCAGCGCAGCACTCATTGCCAGAATTACAAAAACACGCACCACAATACTCTCCGACCTATCCAGTCACTTTTTTATGCAGATGCACCATAAGGGCTGTCGCAAAAAAAGGTGTTAACAGGTTGATGACAGGGATGGAGGCTAGGGCAGCTGCGGCAACACCGCCGGAGAACACACGGATGCGTTTGGAGCGGCGCAGGGACCGGGCTTCATCGGGTGTGTGATGGCGGAGTGCCACAAGCTCGAAATATTCACGGCCCAGCAGGTAGCCGTTGAGGCCCCAGTAAGCGATCACGTTAACCACGGGAATGAAGTAGAGTGGCAGGGCAATCAGATTGAGGACGATGAGCAGCGCTGTGAATTTCAGCGCAATCCAGAGCCCCTGTACAAAGGGCTGATCACGACCGGCAGTGTCGTTGGGATAATGTTTCCCCTCAACGGCAGCGGCAACTTCCTCAAGAAACAGGCCTGCAAAGAGCGCTGAGACAGGCATGAGCAGAAGCACGAGGGCCACAATCACAAAGGCACCCGACAGCCAGTCAACCACTTCGTCAATGATGGGCCAGCCCCAATCCGCACCAAACTCTGGAATGGCCTCCAGCCCATAGAAGGCGCCAAAGCCCGCCAGCACGAGTAAGACAAGAGCCAACCCCAAGGCACGCATCATGACCGACCGTAGCGGTTTGGAAAATGTATCGCTGAGGGCTGTGGAAAGAGCAGAGAACATGTGGCATCCCGGTTGGAGGCTTAAGCGCCTGGCAAGCGCTGAAACGAAATCAATGGCAGATTAGCGCATTTTGAACGACCCTGTTTTTGTCCAAAATGCTCTAATCCTCTACCCTATCGCATATTCTTATCCGAAAACCGCTCACACTTTTCGGGAATATGCTTTGCGGGCTTTGTCCAGCGGCGGGCGCGCTCTATACTCCGCCGGAATTCACCCGAAACCCCTGTTTCCGAGATTTACCAAGCGAGCTTCCATGTCAGAACCCAAGTTTGATGTTGCCGGTATCGGCAATGCGATTGTTGATGTCATTTCTGAAGGGACTGACGATTTTCTTACCGCCAACAAAGTCGAAAAAGGCGGGATGACCCTGATCGATGAGGATCGCGCCACGGAACTTTATGGGGTCATGGGCTCTGCTATCGAAGTCTCTGGCGGGTCGTGCGGCAATACGATTGCAGGTCTTGCTGCTCTTGGCGGCACCACCGCCTATATCGGCAAGGTGCGGGACGATCAGCTGGGTCAGGTTTTCACCCATGATATCCGGGCACTGGGCGTTGATTTCACCACGGCGCCAGCAACAGACGGGCCGGCCACCGCCCGCTGTCTCATTGTCGTGACACCCGACGCGCAGCGCAGCATGAGTACCTATCTCGGTGCCGCGGGCGGCCTCTGCGCCGACGATGTGCCTGAAGACCTCATTAAGGCCTCTGCAATCACTTACATGGAAGGCTATCTCTGGGATCCGCCAGGTGCAAAAGAAGCTTTCCTGAAAGCTGCCGGGATTGCTCATAGCGCAGGGCGTCTTGTGTCGCTCACTCTGTCAGACAGTTTTTGTGTGGATCGATTCCGCGGTGAATTCCGTGATCTTGCTAAGGATGAAGTCGACATCCTGTTTGCCAATGAAGATGAAATCATGTCGCTCTATGAAGTCGACACGTTTGATGCGGCTCTTCAGTCGGTCCGCAAGGATTGCAAATTTGCCGCACTCACACGCTCTGAAGCAGGCTCTGTGATCGTCGCTGATGGCGAGGTTCATGTGGTGGATGCTGAGCCTGTTTCCCAGGTGCTCGACACAACCGGTGCCGGTGACCTTTATGCAGCGGGCTTTCTTTTCGGTCTGTCAAAAGGGGCAGACCCTGTGACCTGCGGTCGCTTGGGATCCATCGCCGCTGCGGAAGCGATCAGCCATTATGGGGCGCGGCCACAGGCGGACCTTAAGACACTCGTGAAAGACAAAGGGCTGGCAGTCTAAAGAACTGACTTATTGATGGTACGCGTCTGATTTGACTTTTTCGCGTGCCATACATTTTCCCAATCGCTCGTGCTCGGGCGTTGAGAAACCGAATTTCTCAAAAAGCCGTCGTGCATCTGGATTGCTAGATGAAAGCCACCAGGCCGCGACGGACTCGAGCTTCGGGTGCTCAATAATCGCTTCCATCAATCGGTAAGCAACACCTTGCCCACGGAAAGACGCATCGACAAAGACATCGTCGATCCAGGCGAAGGTTGCATAATCCGTTACCACCCTGGCCAATCCTACCTGTGCGTCATCTACAAACGCGCCAATGCATAGCGAGTTTTCAAGCGCGCGCTCTATGGTCTTTGGGCCAATGTCTTTTTGCCAATGGGCTTCTTCAGACAGGAACCTATGCACAACAGCACGATCCATGTCTTCTAGACGGTCACTAATTTTGAGGTTGTCCATATATGGACTTTGCCGCGCGCATCCGCGCGAAGCAACCCAGCCCTAAGCCTTACTCTCAAGATTTATCAAAGCTTGCGGAGATAGACGTCGCGGATAGCGTGGTCCTGGCCTTTACGGAGAACCAGGTCGGCGCGTTCGCGTGTTGGCAAAACATTCTTATGTAGGTTCGCGAGGTTAATCGACGTCCAAATGGAGGTGGCAACTTCGATCGCCTCCTCATCTGACAGGTTTGAGTAACGATGGAAATAGGCGTTTGGGTCTTTAAACGCTGTCTTCCTAAATCCCAAAAACCGGTCCACATACCAGTCACGCATAATATCTTCATCTGCATCCAGATAAATTGAGAAGTCGAAAAAATCCGAGACGAAAGGTTGTGGATCCTCGCCCTCCGCTGGTTTCCAGCTCTGCAATACGTTCAGCCCTTCAACGATCAAGACGTCTGGCTGATCGATCGTGGTGGTTTCACCCACAATGTCATAGTGAACGTGGGAATAGACAGGCGCTACAACCTGACGCTCACCAGCCTTGATGTCGGATAGGAAAGAGATGAGACGCTTCACATCAAAGCTTTCGGGAAAGCCCTTCCGCTGCATCAGGTCGCGCTCTTCAAGTTCGGCGTTGGGATAGAGAAATCCATCCGTCGTAATGAGGTCGACCTTCGGGTGGTTTGGCCAGCGCTGCAGAAGTTCGTGCATGATACGCGCAGTGGTGCTTTTGCCAACCGAAACAGAACCTGCCACACCTATGATGAAGGGTGTCTTGGCCTGTTTGGTCCCAAGGAACTCTGAGGTTGCCCCGTGCAGTTCCTGCGTTGCCGCCACGTAAAGGTTCAACAGGCGTGACAGCGGCAGGTAGATTTCGCGAACTTCCTCCAGCGAAACATTCTCCCCCCACCCGCGAAGTGTTTGTAGTTCATCTTCGGACAAGGTGAGTGGGGTGTCAGCTCGAAGCTTGCCCCATTCGGCAGATGTAAAATGGCGGAACGGCGAAATGGATCTGGCCGTCGGCGATGCCGACTTCTTTGTCTCGCGCGTACTCACATTTTTTTCCGACTTCACTGTCGACATAGAACTTTTTCCTGACGGTTTGCTAACCGGGTGCTGGCCGCTTACTGGTTTTTCTTCTTATCGTTCTTTTCGACTAGCTTTTTCTGCGTGACCAGAGGTTCCCTCGCGACGCGCGAGCTCGGCATAAACCTCGGCAGGGTCGATGTCGAGGGCGGCCATCAGGACAAGCCAATGGTAGATCAGGTCGGCAGATTCACTTACGACTGACTTTTTGTCGGAAGACCCGCTTTCCATCGCCGCAATGACGGTCTCCACCGCTTCTTCGCCTAATTTTTGGGCGCATTTGCTCACGCCTTTTGCAAAAAGGGAGGCAGTATAGGAGTTTTGCGGATCTTCCCCCTTTCGATCAGAAATGACCGCAAAGAGCGCCTCGAGCTGGTGGACATCGGTGGCCATGGTGTGGCCTCCCTGACTGCGATGGGCGTATGCGATGCACGCAGAAACGACACGACATACAAACGAGCCACCGGTTGCCATCCTGGTTCCCGGGGCGCGTTTTCGTATCAGATTTGCGCACAAGACGCCAGCATTCAGACAAGTGCGGAAATGCTACGTTTTTTGAGGGTTAACGGCAGGCCGGGCTAGAGGCGGGTGACAATTCTCTCATCATCAAGGGCGCCCTGCTTTGTGCCCTGAAGGAGCGTGCTAGACGTAATAGCACCGCGCAAGTCGGTGCCACGCAAATCAGCGCCCTCCAAGAGCGCATCGACAAGAATTGCTTCTTTCATATCGGCACCGACCAGGAAGGTTTCTCGCAGATCAGTTTCCACCATCACTGCGCGTGTAAAGTCTGCACCCGGAAGAAAGTGACCTGCAAGATTAAAGCGCGTCAGATCTGTTTCAGAGAAATCAGCTCTTTCGCCTTCCACCTTATCACTTTCAACCCACAGCTTGTGTTGCAAGAGGATCTCCGCCAACGCATTTCCTTGAGGCGGGCGACCCGCACGGCGGGACCGCATGAGGTTCGCCGATCCTTCCGTTGCTTCATCTATCGCGGTTCTCGTCAGGTTTGCATCCATAAGGTTGGCGCCCTGCATCTCGACAGATGACAAGTTCGCGCCATCAAAAGAACTGTCGCGGAGATCTGCGCCGGTGAGATTGACACCGTCAAGCCGAGCGCCTTGGAAATCTGCGCCGGTCAGTTTGCAGGTATCCATATCGGCTTTAAGCAAGGCCGCACCTTTGAATGAACAAGAGGGATCGAAAAGAATGCGCCCTTCTTCGCCCTGCACTTCGCCACGGCGCATATCTGCGCCCTTCAAGTTTGTATTTGTCAGGATCGCAGATTCGAACTTCGCGCCGCGTAAATCTGCTCTTTCCAGGTTTGCGTTGGTGAGGTCTGTTCCGTTGAGCACCGCGCCAAACAGATTGGCGCGTGCAAGGTTCGCATTTCTGAAAATCGTATCTGAGAAATCGCATGCTGGGAGGTCTGCATCCGAAAGATTGATGCCCGTGAGGTTGAGGCCTGCGAGGTCGCACGCTTTCAAGACGATACGCCGACCCCCTTTCATGCCGCGGAGGTAGCGTTCATGATACTGCGCGAGCCGGGCAACCGCTGCGGCACTCAAACGTCGACCGGAAATCTCCGCTGCTTGCGTTCTGGTTCCCATCGTGCGCCGAGCAGTCACAGCCTTCAGAGCAGACATATCATTCCCTTGCGGTCGAGCGATCCTGTTTACTGATCGAACAACTTGAGCCTAAATTTCTTCAGGTCTCGCAAAGGAAAAGGGCGCGTTTTGACTCCCATTCTTATCAAAGATCGATAAAATTTTATCGGTTAGGCGCGCCAGAACGGGGCGGTAAGGCGGAAAGAGGCCCACGCATCGGACGCATCTTTCCAATGGGTCTCCGCCTGTGCCCCATGCCAGCCCAGCACACGGCCACCGCCCGTCGCTATTGCGAGCTGATGGGGCGTGTTTTCTGATTTCTCAATCAGGGTACGAACAATCTCTTCTGCGACCGCCAGGTCATTCAAACTACCAAACACATCCTGTAGCGCACTGAGTTTCTTGATTTGTTTGGCGACTGATTTTTTGGGATAAAGGGATGCGAAGAACCCTACAGCATATTTCAGACTCTTTAGGCGCTTGCGAAGCTCGTGCCGTTCGGCGAGCTTGAGGCGATCAATGTGCTCGCCAAGTGACTTTGCCTTTTTCAGTCTTTTTGTGAGAGCTCTTTCCGCAAATTTTCGTGCGGGCATGGCGAGCATCATAGCCGTTGACGGATCTTGCTCCGCACGCTTGCGCCAGCTTTTCTCTTCAATGTGAAGAGCGAGCGACAAGCACGTGCGCGTGAACTCGGTGGAGGACACAGCGCGAAGCCCCGCATCCCAAGCATTAATCTGTTCCAGGGTTGCTGCGCGATCGAGCACCTTAATGCCTTCATCACCATTTTCTTTGAGTGGCGCAACAAGTTCACCACGAAATACATCATAGTCTCTGGCAACACCTAGCAGACCTGCAAGGGTGCGCGCCTTCGCATTCATTTCCTGCATCATGGTCCTGTCAAGGACAGGCGCGAAGACGGCAAGTGCGGCACGCAAACGACGGAGGCCCACCCGCATTTGATGCAGAGCCTCTTCATCAGCCGTTTCAACCAGAGCTGGTTCATTTGACACGATATGGGCCAGGCAATGACGCAGCACTTGCTCGAGGGCTTGGTCTACATTTGCCTTCTTGGGCAGCTGCACTAGCTCGCCTTTGACGGACTTGGGGCCAAGGGCATTTGCCAGCGCATAGCCTCGCTCCCCTTTGGTGCGCACCCCAATCCGCACGGGCACGGTTTCGGCAAGCGCCAACGCAAGACGATAGAGAGCGGCGGGGTCCCCCTTTTTGAGTTCCAACTCAAGCTCGCTCACCCGGGTTTCGCGGCGCCCGGCGCGAATGAAGCCCCGGTCGAGAGCCAGCTCAATTGAATCACCCGCATCTGTTTTGAGCATACCGATTGTGCGGTCCACATCGGTCACGAAGAGTGGTTCTACAGTGTTGCCATTCAAAAGCGCCTGAAGGCCCTTTTTTAGATCTGGCGGCAAACGGTTGAAATCCGGAGTTGTGCTGGTTTTGGGAACGCGGCTTTCGAATTCTGCGCGGCCTGCCGCTAGGCTGCCAAAGGCCTTTTTGCCTTTGAGCGTCTGAATAAGCCGACCGTCTTCATCGCGCAGGCGTAGGACGACGCCCTTCTGACGAAGCGCATTGGCGGGGCTGTCAAAATAGGTCGCTCTGAGTTTTTTTGTGCCCTTAGAAGCAAAATCGGCATCGGCAAAAGGTTCGCAGCCTGGCAATTGTGCCAGCGCTTTTTCGTCCAGTGTGAGTTTTAGCTCTATCTCCTGGCCCACTGGCCTGCACCCTGCCGCGTTTTGTCCAGTGCTGTCCGTGTCTCTGCTGGCCAGGTTCAGCTTAAAAAGTATTCACCGGATGGAGACCCTTGTAAATCGTTGAATCGCCGCTGCCCATCGAATGTGGAGCAGAATAGGCTAGAGACGAACTGGTATCTCTTTGGCGGCCATGTGGGCCTTGGCTTCGCCGATGGTGAAGGTGCCAAAATGGAATATGGAGGCGGCAAGAACGGCGCTTGCATGGCCTTCTGTCACGCCTTCCGCCAGATGATCGAGCGTGCCAACGCCACCACTTGCAATTACAGGTACGCTAACGGCATCTGCAATTGTGCGGGTGAGTTCTGTATCAAAACCCTCTTTGGTGCCATCTCTGTCCATGGAGGTAAGCAGAATTTCCCCTGCCCCAAGCGCCACCACTTTTTTGGCATATTCGACCGCATCAATGCCGGTCTCTTTACGGCCACCATGGGTGAACACCTCCCAACGGGGCGTTTCACCCGGTCGTGAGACCCGTTTGGCGTCTACCGCCACCACAATGCATTGCGACCCGAATTTTTCAGAAGCTTCGCGCACAAAATCAGGATTGTGGACCGCTGCGGTCATGATGGACACCTTGTCGGCACCAGCGAGCAGCAATTGGCGCACATCTTCAATGGTGCGGACGCCGCCACCGACGGTCAGCGGCATAAAACACTCTTCTGCCGTGTGGCGCACCACATCAAACAGGATGGAGCGGTCTTCATGAGAGGCCGTGATGTCGAGAAAACAGAGCTCATCGGCACCTGCCGCATCATAGGCTCGGGCGGCTTCGACGGGATCGCCAGCGTCGACCAGGTCGACGAAGTTCACGCCCTTTACGACGCGGCCATCTTTCACGTCGAGACAGGGGATCACGCGGGCTTTGAGCATCAAGCTGTTCCCTTGAGAAGAGCAATCGCTTCTGCTGGGTCAAGGCGACCATCATAAAGAGCCCGCCCGGAAACCGCTCCTTCCAGGCCTTCGCAGTCCGCGGCGATCAAGGCCTTGATGTCGTCGATGGAAGAGAGACCGCCGCTCGCGATCACCGGGATCGATATCGTCTCTGCAAGGGAGACCGTTGCTGTCAGATTGAGCCCTTCCAGCACGCCATCGCGATCAATGTCTGTATAGATAATGGCGGCGACGCCCGCGTCTTCAAACTGTCTGGCCATCTCAAGGACAGTGAGGTCTGAGACTTCGGCCCAGCCTTCCACGGCCACCTTGCCGCCTTTGGCATCCAGCCCCACAGCAATCTGGCCGGGGAAACGTTTACAAGCCTGCCGCACAAGATCCGGGTCTTTCACCGCAGCCGTCCCGATGATCACACGGGCGATCCCCTTATCCAACCACATTTCAATTGTCGCCAGATCGCGAATGCCCCCACCAAGCTGGGCGGGGATGGTGATCTCTTTCAGGATCGCTTCGACGGCATTGGCGTTCACGGGCTTGCCTTCAAAGGCGCCGTTCAGGTCCACCAGATGCAAATACTCAAAACCCGCATCCTGAAAGGCTCGGGCCTGCGCTGCCGGATTGTCATTGAAGACCGTTGCTTCTTCCATGAGCCCGCGGACCAGCCGCACGCATTCGCCATCTTTTAGGTCGATGGCCGGGAACAGAGTCAAAGGGGTCTTGGACGAACTCATGGTGCTTAGGGCTTCCATTGTAAAAAATTGCGGATGAGGGCCAGGCCGAGTGCCTGGCTCTTTTCCGGGTGGAACTGCGTGCCCACCATATTGTCTCGGGCGACAGCCGCGGTGACGGGGCCCCCATAGTCGGTGCGCGCGATAACATCGCCCTCCTCTGCTGGTTGCAGGTGATAGGAGTGCACGAAATAGGCGTGGGTCACCGGCAGGTCTTTGAGGACCGGGTGGGGCTTTGTGATCTGCAGCTCGTTCCAGCCCATGTGGGGAATTTTGAGGCTCGTGTCGCTGGGTGTCATTTCCACGACATCGCCAGCGATCCAGCCAAGGCCTTCATGTTCCCCATGTTCCAGACCGCGTGTCGCCATAAGCTGCATGCCGACGCAAATGCCGAGAAAAGGCCGCGCCTTTTCACGCACGGTTTCTTCAAGCGCGTCGGTCAGGCCTGGCACAGCATCGAGCCCCCGCCTGCAATCGCCAAATGCGCCAACGCCAGGGAGAACAATGCGGTCGGCAGCACGGACCGCATCGGCGTCCCCACTCACCTCAATGTCCATGGAAAGCCCGAGTTCATGGCATGAGCGCTCAAACGCTTTTTCAGCGGAGCGGAGATTGCCGGAGCCATAATCGATGATGACAGTTTTCATGGAGTGGGCTTCATGGAGTGGGACTCTAGTTTTCTAATTCAAGCTCGGCGGCTTGGGGAAGAGGCCAAGGACCTCCCCCGCAGGTGCCGCAGGGTGGGGCGATTCTTCATTCTGTGCTGGACGCTTTGGCCATATCGGGCCTTTGTGTTTTGTGTAAGTCGTTGCTGGTCCGGCTGTGGTGCTATGTCCGATATCAGACCCACTCCTGTCCATGACTGCGCTTGTAACCGGGTTGTCAGCAGCATGCGGTAGAGCATGACTCCAGTTGGCGAAGAAGCGTGCTTCGGCTTCTTCTTCATCGGCGCCATGGATAATCGCAATGGTCTGATAGCCTTTTCTCGCAAGCGCTAGGCGGCGGAGGTCGTTTGCTTCCAGTGCCGCAATGAGCTGTAGTCCAAGGCCCAAAAGAACGGTCACGTTTTCCTGGAAGCCGACAGCAGCACCTGCCACTGCAATCAGAATTGACAGGCCAAAATAGGCGGCTCCTTCCCACCACATGCGGTGATAGAGAAACCAGATGATGGGCGACACGATCGCCCAGCGCGCCAGGCCTTCTTTCACAAAGCGCACATGATCTTCCGCTCGCGGGAGCGACGCATTGGCATGAACCGTAAAGGTGCGCATCGTTAGCGTTCTTTAGAGCCCTTTCGGTTTGATAAATCAAAACCGAGCTCCAAACCTCTTATTTTGTCGCATTTCCGAACCATAAAAGTCTGCAACCTTTATTGGAAATGCACTGGCTGGTGACCTTGCGTCCGGCCGACAGAAAGTGAAGGCCGGTGGGGGCCTTCTTTATGTGGGGTTCTTTAGTGGTTTTCCAGGATAAGTGAAAGCACTTATCCGCAACAGCCAGCCTATCAGCTGCCAATCACGCCTTTGGTTGACGGCACCACGTCCGCAGTGCGTGGATCGATTTCCACAGCAGCACGGAGCGCCCTGGCGAGCGCCTTAAAGCAGCTCTCCACAATGTGGTGGGTGTTCTCCCCATAGATGTTTTCCATGTGGAGAGTAATGCCGGCTGCTTGTGCAAAGGCCTGGAACCACTCTTTGAAGAGTTCGGTGTCCATTTCGCCCAGTTTCGGGCGGGCAAGCTCTACGCGCCAGATGAGATAGGGGCGCCCGGAGACATCAATCGCGCAGCGGGTCAGCGTCTCATCCATAGGGATGAGAGCGTTGGAATAACGCTTGATGCCTTTGAAGTCACCCAAAGCCTGTTTCACCGCCTCACCCACAACGATGCCGCTGTCTTCGGTGGTGTGGTGCATATCAATGTGCAGATCGCCGTCGACGCGAACTTTGAGGTCGATCAGGGAGTGGCGCGAGAGCTGTTCGAGCATGTGATCGAGAAAGCCAATGCCCGTATCAATGTCGTAAATGCCGTTGCCATCCAGATCGAGCGACACAAAGACTTCTGTTTCTTTGGTCTTGCGTTCAACGGTAGCGATGCGGCCCGGCCTATCTAGGGGCTCTGCAGACATGGGGTCTTCCTCAATTCAAGCGGCGCAAATGCCGCAATCGCGGGCGTTCTAACAGGTTCAACGAGTGCCCGCCAGCCGCGTCTGGCCTCTCATCTCAGCAAACAGTAAAAAACTTATGCTTAACAAGGGCTTAACGTGCGTTAACTGTTGTTCCCTTAAAACAGAGCCGGATTCTTTGTTTTGGTCCGTTCCAACCCACAAAAGTCCACACCTTTTGTCGGAAAGGCCGGCGTGTTAACCCTAACTACCGGTTAATGTAGTGTGTCAGCTTCCGTGTCCAAGTCACTATTGTTAACCAATTGTGAATCCATTCACCAGATCAAAATTCGCTGTGGACTCATGTGCTTAGGCCCTATTCTTGAGACGTAAGCGTTAAGGATTGAATCTTTCGTTCTGGCCCCTTCTGGGCAGATCAGGCAGCGATCGCCTTTTTGCAGGCTTCACGGGCTTTCAAGCGGCCTAAATAGGCCGCAGCCTTGGGATAGGACTCGTCCAGCGAATAGACGTGGCTGAGCAGGTCGAGAGAATATCCGGTCATGATGTCGGCGGCGGTGAATCCTGTGCCCACCAAAAACTCGCGATCAGCGAGTCTCTGCTCCACAGCTTCAAGGGCCGAGCGGGCCTTTTTCTCACCCTCGGCGGCGATAACGTCGACCTCTTCCTTTCCCTGTTTGATGGCGTGCACCAGTTTCATGGCCCGCATAAAGCCCAACGGGCGCGACAGGGTGGCTTCTGCAAACCAGGACCATTGAAGATATTCGGCACTCTCAGGCGTCCCTTTTTCGGGACGCAATCTGCCGTCGCCATAGCGGTCCAGAATGAATTCCAGCATGGCGCCGGACTCAAACATGTTCACCTCGCCATCGGTGAGGGCCGGAACTTTTCCCGCTGGGCTAATAGAGCGCCACTCCAAACTGTCTCTATAAGCAGGAGAAAAATCGATGGGAACGATCTCAAATTCCAGACCCAGCTCAAAGCAAAGCCAAAGAGGCCGAACCGACCGTGTGCCAGGAACATGGAAGATTTTGAGCATCAGTGGCCCTCCCGGGTCGCCGGTTTCTTACTTCTTTCGCTTATTTCTTTCTGGGCCAGTCCGCGAGAAGTCGTTCGGCGGCATCTTTCGCATCCAGCGCAGGTTTTGACGCTCCCTGAATTTGCGCCAGAGTGATCGCACCCTCTTTGAGAAGGGTCAGTTGACGAGCAAGAAGCCGTGGCTTCTTAAAGCGCTCCAGCGCTGCGGCGGCAGCCACCATCTCAACAAAGGCCTGCTTTGCATCTGCAGCCGCAACATGAACCGGGTCTGTGGGATGCGGAAATTCGCCGGACGCACGTACAAAGAGACAGCCGGAGAATTTACCCAATGGCGAGCGATCCTCGAACCAGGTCTCCAGCGCATCAAAAATCGCTAGAAGCCGCCCTTTTCCTTTGAGATCTGGATCGGCAAGCACCTCTCGAAACCAGCCATTCACTGCTTTTTCGCGTGCTTCCAGGACCCCCAGAATGAGCGCGTTTTTGGAGGGAAAATGCCGGTAGAGGGTCATTTTTGCGAGATTTCCCTCGCTCAGGATCCGTTCAATCCCAACAGCATGAAACCCTTCGGCATTAAAAAGCGTCTGGGCAGTCTCAATCAGATCGTTGCGACGTGAAGGACGCGGCATGGGGGAACTCCTTGGTGGCGGGTAGACGGCGCAAACTGCCCTAGACAGTCTAGCCCCAAAACACTAAATGATACCAAACTGTCTTGTATGCTCTCTGCGAGTCTCCATATGGATAGAAATTCACGCTGGACTCATTATTTTGGGGGAAAGCCATCATGGCAGACCGTCTCTTTTCCTATTTTACCACTCCCTATGTGCGGCCCGACATTCGCCAGATCATGATTGCCGGTCTTGGGGGCGCGCTGGCTATCGGGTTGGTGGGTCTTTTGGCGCACCTATCTGGTAGCGCCCTGCTGATGGCCCCCCTTGGCGCCACCGCGGTGCTGGTCTTTGGCCTGGCCGACAGTCCCCTCTCCGGCCCTCGTCATGTCATGGGCGGCCATGCGCTCTCCATGTCTATCGGACTTTTATGTCTCTTTATTGTCAGTGTCGTGACGCCCGGCTTCAATATCCTACCCTTCATCCTCGTCTCCATCTTGGCTGCGGGCATCGGAACAGGCCTCGCCATTGCCGTGATGCTGGCTACACGGACCGTGCATCCGCCTGCCGGCGCCAACCCAATATTGCTTATGTTTTCCGGAGCTGGTTTCACGGATGCCGCGCTTTTGATCGCTTTGCCCGGTGTCGCAGGCGCATTCCTGCTCTATCTTGTCGCGGTATTTCTGCGCCGAGCTAACGCCCCCTCCAATCGCTAAAAAGAAGACACCCCATATGGAACCTCGCGGAACCCCTCGCCTGACACAGGATTTGGCCCAGTTCATTGCAGAACGTGATCACTTCTATTTTGCCTCTGCATCAGCTAACGGCGCCCCCTATCTGCAGCATCGGGGTGGTCCGCGCGGCTTTTTGAAGGTCTTGAGCGAGACTGAGCTCGGCTACGCGGATTTCGGCGGCAATCAGCAATATGTGACGCTCGGGAACATCAAAGAAAACCCTGCCGCCTTCATCTTCCTGATCGACTATGTAAACCGACGCCGGATCAAACTCTGGGGAGAAGCGCGAGCCGTGGAAACCGACCCCGCCCTCACCCGCTCCCTCGCCCATCCAGATTATCGGGCGCGGATTGAACGGGCGATCCTCTTTAAGGTTACGCGCTGGGATGAGAATTGTTCCGCGCACATCACCCCGCGTTATTCGCCGGACGTGCTGGAGCCTGCTTTCGATCGGCTGCAGAACCGCATCAAGGCGCTCGAAACCCAGGTGCGGGAGCTTGGTGGCGAGCCTGGCGAATTTGACCATGTTGGGGAATGAGGCAATCAGCGAATCCTGTCTCTTTTCATGGGGGCCTTCTTCGCTTGACCCACTTCTTCTTGACCAAGCAAGCTATCCAGCCCACATGTAGCTCTCAATTCAATCGAGATGTTGAGGACCGACCCTAATGAGCACCCCCCCTGTTTGGCATGGCACGACCATTCTTTCAGTCCGCAAAGGCGGTAAGGTTGTGGTCGCAGGCGATGGCCAGGTTTCCATGGGCGATACGGTGATCAAAAACAGTGCGCGCAAAGTGCGCCAACTTGCCGGCGGCACCGTGATCGGCGGCTTTGCCGGGGCAACCGCAGACGCCTTCACCCTGTTTGAACGGCTCGAAGCAAAGCTTGAGCAATATCCAAATCAGCTGCTGCGGGCCTGCGTTGAGCTCGCAAAGGACTGGCGGACAGACCGCTATCTTCGGAAACTTGAAGCCATGATGATTGTGGCCGACAAGGAAACCACTCTGGTGCTGACCGGCACGGGTGATGTGCTCGAGCCAGAACATGGGGTGACCGGGATCGGGTCCGGCGGAAACTACGCCCTCTCTGCTGCGCGTGCGCTCGTCGACATGGATATGAATGCAGAAGACATTGCCCGCAAAGCCATGGGCATAGCGGCGGACATCTGCGTCTACACCAACACGTCCCTCACCGTTGAAACACTGGATGCGGATGGCTAACGGGTCAAACGTCACGCCCTATCGGTTCATTCCTCTTGGCTATCACCATCTGTCTCTTTTACGGAGGTGGTTTGACGAACCCCATGTGCGAAAATGGTATAGCGACCCGTCCGGGCTTCAAGACATTGCCGATCATATCGAAGAGGGTGATGTGCACCCCTATCTGGTGATGTTTGGCCACATGCCGATTGCCTATCTTCAGTCTTATGAGGTGGGCAAGTCCCACCCCTATGTGGCTTCAGCGCGTGGAGCCACTGGCATTGATCAGTTTATCGGACCTGCTGGCTATCTAGGGCGCGGCCATGGAAGTGCCTTCATTCGCGCCTATCTTAGAATATGCGAAGCCGAGGGAGTGCCCCAAGTGATTGTTGATCCAAAACCCAATAACCACCGGGCGATCTCTGCTTATCGGAAAGCCGGTTTCGAGGACTTATGCTATGACCGCAGCCCGGAAGAGGGCGCGGTATTGCTTTTAAGTGCTCGCCTCCCAAAGACTCGCGAACGAAGACTTTAGTGAAAGAAGACCTGCCCATGACTGCCTTTACCCCTCGTGAAATTGTGTCTGAGCTCGACCGCTATATTGTCGGCCAGGCAGACGCCAAGCGGGCTGTCGCCATTGCACTGCGCAACCGGTGGCGTCGCCAGCAATTGGGGGATGATCTACGCGAAGAGGTGCTGCCGAAAAACATTCTCATGATCGGCCCCACCGGCGTCGGCAAAACAGAAATCTCGCGACGTCTGGCAAAGCTTGCGCAGGCGCCTTTCATCAAAGTGGAAGCCACCAAGTTTACAGAAGTGGGCTATGTGGGCCGCGATGTGGAGCAGATCGTGCGTGATCTGGTGGAAGCCTCCATTGGGCTCGTGCGCGAAAGCAAACGCAAGGAAGTGGAAGCCAAAGCTTATAGCGCAGCGGAAGAGCGAGTGCTCGATGCGCTTGTGGGCACAGAAGCCAGCGCATCCACCCGAGAGTCTTTTCGCAAGAAACTTCGGGCCGGGGAAATGGATGACAAGGAAATAGAAATTCAGGTGGCCGACGCCAGTGGCGGTATGCCGAGTTTTGATATTCCCGGCATGCCCGGCCAACAGATGGGCATGATCAATCTGAATGACATTATGGGTAAAGCCTTTGGCGATCGGACCAAGCCGCGCCGGATGAATGTCAAAGACAGCTATGATCTTTTAATCGCTGAAGAATCCGACAAGCTGCTGGACGATGACCAGGTGAATGCTGACGCCATACACAAGGTGGAAAACAGTGGCATCGTCTTTCTGGACGAAGTGGACAAGATCTGCGCGCGTTCAGATCGGCAGGGCGGGGATGTCAGTCGGGAAGGGGTGCAGCGCGATCTGCTGCCGCTCATTGAGGGCACGACGGTTGCCACCAAACATGGGCCAGTAAAGACCGATCATATCCTTTTCATTGCGTCCGGCGCGTTCCATCTCTCAAAACCGTCCGACCTGTTGCCAGAGCTGCAGGGGCGGCTGCCCATTCGGGTGGAACTGAAAGCACTCACGCGGGATGATTTCCGCCGCATTCTGACGGAGCCTGAAGCAAGCCTCATCAAACAATATAAGGGCCTCATGGCCACCGAAGATGTGACACTAGAGATCACGGAAGACGGGATTGATGCGCTCGCTGACATTGCGGCAGATGTGAACGCAACGGTCGAGAATATCGGGGCGCGGCGCCTGCACACGATTATGGAGCGGGTGCTCGATGAGATCAGCTTTTCCGCCACTGACCGGGCAGGGGAAACCGTCACGGTTGACGCGGAATATGTGAAAAACGAGCTGACAGATCTCGCCAGCAATACGGATCTCTCCAAGTTCATCTTGTAAGGCACAGGGGTTTTCGCAGGTCACCCCGGAGCGCGGACGCGTCCGGGATGAGAGCTGAGGAAACACACGATAGGGCGCCGTTATGGTTTCCCAAACCTTAACGAAACTGCACCCTGTTGCGCACCCGTGACGATAATTCGCGGGTGGCGAGTCTTTGTCATCTCTAGAATTTGCGATGGACTCATTTGGATGACCAGAAAGTTGCGCCTTGTCTCATGCTGAGACAAAAACTGAATCCAGGTTCACCAGCCGAAGCATTTCAAAAGGTGCTCAACAGGGCAGATTTGGCCTGTTGAACGTCACTTTTGGAGAGAATTCGCTGAAAGCGATTCGAAACCGAAACGATTATCTCGCGCCGGACTCATCTTTTAGCAGAGCAATCAGACGGTCCAGAGCATCGCCGCTGAGAGTCCGTATGTCCCGGGCCAGGCGGTTCGCTGCCTCTGTTGCTCGTGGGTCGAGCCCCCCGGTTTCCACTGTCACCTTGGGATGAGAGAGCCGGGCAAGTTCCACCAACTCCTCCGCGTCATCCCAAATCAGCCCTAAATGGCCGATAATCTTTTGAACCAGATGAAATCCAGGTCGGCCACGGCGGCCATGTTCGAGTGCGGAGAGGTAAGCAGCGCTCACCCCCACTGCTTCGGCGAGTTTTGAGAGGCTTTCGCCTTTCTGCTCACGAAGTTCGCGGAGCCGTACACCGAAGGGGGTCATCGGTGCCGCCTCAGCCAAAGATACAGGGCGCCGCCTCCGCCATGTTTCGGGTGGGCTGGCTGAAAGCCTGCCACGTGGGTGCGAAACTGAGGTTCGTTCAGCCAGCGCGGCACCAGATCCCGCAGCACCGACCGGCGTTCCGGATCGGCGTGAAAATCGCGTCCATGCAAAAGATGTCCCGGAGCGCCTTTTCCGGTGATGACCAGAACAAGGCGTTTTCCCTGGGCGCGGGCATCAATTACAAAGCGCAAAAGGGTCGGTTCAGCGGAGTGCCGGGTAGCTCCGTGCAAATCGAGGCGAGCATCGGGCGTTAACTGACCCCGAACCAGCCGTTTGGCGGTCCGATTGTCCAATGCATTGAGTGGTGGTGCCGTCGGGCCTCGTTTGAGTGGCGGCGCCTGATGTGCCATTGGCGCGTTGGGGCGCTTTACTTGTTTCGAGAACGGAACCTTTTTTTTGGATGGTTCAACAGTGGTCTCTGGCAGATCTGCCACTTCCTGCTTTCGTCCTGGACGGGGCGTCGTATCTTCGGTCACCTTGCGCCAGAGAGCCGCTTCGTCCCGCGTTAAGGTTCTCCGGCGTTTGCGGTCATACCCGGTAGGGGTAGAGAAATCGGTCGGTTTGCGCGCCACCGGCCCTACCTCTGATTGGCGGCAAGCGCCATTGGCAAGAGCACCCAGAACCGGCCGTCCGCCTTCATCTCACCGGCCTTCGCGCCTGCATCCGCACCAGAGCCCCAAAAATAGTCGCCGCGCACAGACCCACGAATGGCCGAGCCTGTGTCCTGAGCCACCATCAATTTCTGTGTTGGATCGCTGTCACCCGGCAACACAGCCTCAAACCAGAGAGGTGCGCCCAGTGCATGGGTGCGCCGATCGACCGCCAAGCTCCGGCCCGGGGTGAGGGCAACACCGCCCGCGCCAACAGGTCCCAGACCTGGGTCGCTGACATTTCTGCGCGTGAAAAAGACGTAAGACCGGTTCGCTTCCAGGACAGATTGCATTTCTCCGGGGTTTGCTGCCAGCCAATCGCGGATGCTCGCCATCGAGGCCGTTTCGCGGGAAAGGGCGCCGCGCTCAATCAGAACCTTGCCGATGGCGGTGTAGGGACGGCCGTTTTTTTCCGCAAAGCCGACCCGCGAAACAGACCCATCAGGCAGCTTAAGCCGCGCAGACCCCTGAATATGGGTGAAAAATGCATCCACTGGGTCTTTCACCCAGGCGACCGCCAGGACGGCAGGATCAAGAGCGCCCCCATTGATGGCTGCTCTATCGGGATAGGGGACAAAGCGCCCGGCTTCCAAACGGCCGCGAACGGTCTCTCCTTTAAGGGTCGGATCAAATTCGCCCAGATCGAGTCTTTGCAGGTCGTCTGGTTTCGCCAGGAGCGGTGTCTGATAGGGGCCTTCACGGGCGAGGCTTGCCTCAATCTCCGGTTCGTAATAGCCAGTCATGAGACCGTTCGGTCCAGTTTCGGTCCTCACCGCGAAAGCTTGGAAGTGCTTTTCAAAAAAGCCGCGTGGATCAGCAGCTGCGATTGAGGAGAGTGCCTCCCGACAGACCGGCTGCCAATCGCCGACGGTGCCATAATTGATGGCATCCCCGGTTTTGGCATCAAGGGTCCTGGCAGGGCTCGCAGCAAGGATGCGATCACAGGACCTGCGGAACGCCTCTAAAGCTGCTCCCTGGTCGTCGCTTGCCCAGCCGGGTAGGGCCTCAAAGGCGGTCGCTGACAAAGTAGGGCCGGAGAGATCGTTCACCTGTTCCTCCGGTGTCGGTTCCGGGTCGGTGCAGGCTGCAAGCCCCAGAAACAGGCCGAAAACGACCGTTGAAAATAGGTATTTCGCGGTAGGGCCGGTGCTGAATCTGGGGTTCGATTTGGATGTCTCAAAGCACGTTTCTTCGGGTGCTGAAGAGACTGATCGTGCTGAGGAGACTGGGCCATTCAAGGTCACGAACCCGCGACCGATTAAGCGCCGCCCGTGGCGACCAGGTGCCAGTTCGGGTCACGGCTGGTGATGTCACGCTCGAAGGTCCAGACATCAACGACTTCACGAACGGTGACGGGGTCTCCCTCAATCACTACACCGTCCTGATTTTTTGTCGATGAGGTTTGCTCACTTACGAATTTCACCGTGATGAGGGACTGGTTACCGTTCACCAGGGCCTTCGCGAATTCAGCTGATTTGAGGCCGATAAAACTCATCTCTATGGTTTCGCCGCGCTTTTCGCGCGCATCAATGGCGCCATCGAAGCTTTCAAAGACTTCAGCTGCGAGAAGGGGCTGCAAGGTCGTGCGATCCCCCCCCGCAAAGGCTGTGACAATCATCTCATAGGCGAGTTTGGCACCACCTAAGAATTCATCCCCGTCAAATCGGCGGTCTGCCAAGGTGAGTTCCGTCAATTGCTGTTCAATCTCGGAACCCGGCTTAACACCGCGGATTTGCGGTGAGGGAGCCTCTGGTGCTGCTTCGCGCGATGCATCTGGTGTGCGGGAGCCTGGCAGATTGATCACATTGTCTTTGTCATTGTCCTGCGACTGCTCATGGGCGGCGTAAGGGTCGAAGGGCCGTCGCTCTTCGCCGGTGCGGCGTCCAAGCACGCTGCGCAGTTTCAGGAAGACCACGACAGCGACCACCAAGAGGATCAAATTGATAATGCTAAAGTCGCTGCTCATAAAACGGTTGCTACCTGTCATTGGGGTCGGCTTCCGGCATCTGGTTGCCGTGGACCCGCAAGGGGAGGCGCACCTTCTATTGCATCAATCATCTTTGAAACAATCTCAGGAACGCTTATCTGTTGAGGGTAATCTAGGGCATATGGTGTTCTATTGCCACTTATTGCCCTGATGAACGGCCTGTTTTGTTCGAAATCAACCGAACTGGTCTAATCTGGTGTTTTCCTGTCTGGTGCCTTTTGCGCAGCGACGTGGCCTCGATCCACTCAGACATGCTTAAAGGTCGCACATGCCCTTTGTTTTTCTCGCCTTTGTCCTTGTTCCCATTGCGGAGATTGCTGTCTTCATTGAAGTCGGCGGCATGATCGGCCTGTGGCCTACTATAGGGATTGTGATCCTGACTGCCCTCTTGGGAACCAGCCTTTTGCGCGCTCAGGGTCTGGCCGCTTTCGGCCGTGCACAGGCAGCCATGAGTGAAGGCCGTCTTCCGGTAGAAGAAGTCGTGCACGGCTTTTGTCTCGTGATTGCGGGCGCGCTTCTTTTAACGCCTGGTTTTCTCACCGACATCGCTGGATTTCTGCTCTTCGTCCATCCTGTCCGGTTAATGCTGGCGCGAGCGGCCATGAAGTGGTTTGCCAAAAACGGGACCGTTCATGTTCACGCCAATGCCGGGTTTGCTCAAAACTCTGCAGAGAGAGATCCGAGCGCGCGGTCCCCAGATACAACGATTGTTGAAGGGCAAGCAGAGGAAGTGGATGCCCCGCCCCCTGCCGCTGACAATGATGATGCGCCGAATGATGGCACACCTGCTGGTCCACCTTCCGGTAGTGGCCGATGGATCCCCCCTAAAGACTCCTAATCGTCAGCGCTTGTGAAACGCCCATATTCCATGATAGCCACTGTCCGCAATTCAGAGCTCTTTACCTCTAATTGGTTCAGGTGAAGCGCTCTGATATTTTTTAGCGCATTTCCGGACGCTGAAGTCTGCAACTTCAGCTGGAAATGCTCTGCAAGCGGGCGCGTGAGTTGATCCGCAGAACGGGAGACGGCATGGCAGAGACAGATCAAACAGAAGCAGGAAACGCAGGCAGCGACGGTCAGGCTGGTCCGCAGCTTCGAGTGATCACTCAATATGTGCGAGATCTTTCTTTTGAAAGCCCCAACGTGCCGGGAAGTCTGGCACCCCAGGATGATGCGCCACAGATTGGTGTTAATGTCGACGTTGGCGTGAACCCTCTTGCTGATACCGACTTCGAAGTGGTGCTGAAGCTGAAAGTGGATGCGAAGATAGGTGGCAAGCAGCTCTTTCTTGCCGAGCTTGAATATGCAGGCGTCTTCAAAGTTGCCAACATTCCCCAGGAAAGCATGCAGGCGGTTTTGCTGATTGAGTGTCCGCGCCTCATCTTCCCATTTGCCCGTCGTATTATCGCAGATGTCACACGCGACGGTGGCTTCCCACCATTGATGGTGGACCCGATCGATTTCGCACAGCTCTTCCGTCAGCAGATGCAGGCGCAGCAGGAAGCTGGTGAGAAAGAACGTCCTGACGCTTAATCGTCAGGCATCTTTCCAGAGCGTTTCTTCGCCAAGTGTGGCGACGAACGCCTGGTGAGCGGTGCGCTCTTCGTCCGTAATACGAGAGGCCAACGGTTTCGGCCGCTCTTTGCGCACTACATGGCTGATCTTGCCGCTGGCATCTGTGCCGCTCACCGCTTCGGCAGCAAGGCTCAGACCTGGCTCGCGACCGCCGATGAGCTCCAGATAGACTTCGGCCAACAATTCACTATCAAGAAGCGCGCCGTGTTTTACCCGGTTTGAATTGTCGACACTGAAGCGGCGGCAAAGTGCGTCGAGGCTGTTCTGACCACCGGGATATTTCTTCCGTGCCATGGCAAGCGTATCGACCGCTTGCGCGTCAGGGAGCAGCGGGCGGTTTGTCATTTTCAATTCGGCGTTCAAAAAGCCCATATCGAAGGAGGCGTTGTGAATGACCAGCGGTGCGTCCTTCACAAAGGCCAGAAATTCGTCTGCGACTTCATCGAATTTTGGTTTGTCCGCGAGGAACTCGTCTGACAGCCCATGCACTTGAAACGCCCCTTCGGACATTTCGCGTTCCGGATTGATATAGACGTGATAGGTCTCGCCGGTGGGCATGTGGTTCTCTAATTCCACACATCCGATTTCCACCAGCCGGTGGCCTTCTTTCGGACTGATCCCCGTCGTTTCCGTATCGAGTACGATCTCACGCATTCAATTCCCCACTCATTCTTTCGCCGTGTTTCCGGACGGAAAACCGCTACTCACTTTTCCTGGAAACGCTGTGTGCCCCCACAAGCACGTCTACCCAAGCAGTTTTTTCAGAACCTCACCATCGCGGCCTTTTAGGTCTGCGATGATCTTGCGGACCTGCGCGCGGGCATGCTCCAGTCCCTTATCGCTTTCAACAATATAGTCGGCGCCAGCACGCTTGTCGGCATCGCTTACCTGCTTTGCAAAAATTTCCTCAAACTTTTCTTCACTCATATCCGGCCGCGCCAACACCCGTTCGCGCTGCAACTCATAAGGCGCACTCACGACCACAATGACGTCCACCCGTTCGCGGCCGCCGGTTTCAAACAGCAGTGGGATATCCAGCAACACCATCTCCGCACCGTCTTTGACGGCGTTCTCCAGGAAGGCCCGGTTCGCCTGACCCACGAGAGGGTGCACAATGCTTTCAAGTTTTTTCAGCGCTTCTGGCTTGCCGATAACTTCTTTGGAGAGGAGCGCACGATCAACCGCACCGTCTTTCACGACACCAGGAAAGGCTTCTGCCAAGGGTGCTACCGCCGCGCCGCCAGGTGCATAGAGCTTGTGCACCTCCGCGTCTGCGTCATAGACGGGCACACCTTCTGCGGCAAACATTTTGGCGGTTTCCGATTTCCCCATGCCGATGGAACCTGTGAGGCCAATCAAGAGCATTTAGTTTTCTCCCCCATCATCTGAGTTTAAATCTTCTAGTATCAGCGCGCGAAGTTCTGGCGTTACTTCGGGCCGTACGCCGAACCAAGCCTCAAAGCCCGGCACAGCCTGGTGCAGCAGCATGCCCAAACCATCAACAGTAGCGTTGCCGCGTGTCCGTGCGCGCGCAAGCAGATCCGTTTCCAACGGTGAGTAGACAATGTCGGTCACCAGTGCAGAGGGTTCGAGTTTCTCAAGGGACAGATCCAGAGGGTCCATGCCGGTCATGCCCAGAGAGGATGTGTTGACCAGAAGGCCAGCCTCTTGCAGCGCATCTGGCGCATCGTCCCATGAAAGGGCGTCGCCTTTGACGTTAAGTTCGGTGAGCAGAGCGGCGGCTTTTTCGACAGTTCGGTTTACCAGACGGATTTCTGGAACGCCCGCGTCTGCCAGCGCTACCAGGATCGCGCGAGCGGCCCCGCCAGCGCCTAAGACCATCGCGGGCTTTGACGTAAAATCAATGTTGGGAGCACCCACTTTCAGGTTCGCCATGAACCCATAGCCATCGGTGTTGCGCCCTTCGAAATGAGTGCCACAATCTACAATCGTATTGACAGCCTTCAACCGTCGTGCGGCCTCATCATGATGGGTGAGCGCTGCAAACACTGCTTCCTTGTGTGGCACAGTGACATTGGCGCCAATGACGCCTTGCTCTCGAAGTGAGGACAGCGTTGCGTTCAATTTTTCCGGCGGCACACCATGCTTTTCATAGACTGAATTTTTGATGCCCAGTTTTTTGATCCAATGATTGTGGATCAGCGGAGAGCGCGAGTGGGTAACCGGCCAGCCCAGCACCCAGACACGGGATAGTTTGGTCATGCCCCTACGCTCATGTCTCTAGAGCGCCTTCTTTACGCAAATACTCAAAGAGCGGCATCAGGGGCAGACCAAGGATCGTAAAATAGTCACCCTCTATGCGTTCAAACAATTGAACGCCGGGCCCTTCCAACTGATAGCAACCCACGCTTGAAAGTATTTTTTCGCCAGTGCGCCTTATGTAATGGTCGAGATAGTCGTCTGAAAACTCCCGCATGGTGAGATGAGCCTGGGTCACATGACTCCAGACAATCTCTCCGCTGCGGGACACGGCGACTGCACTGTGCAGCGTGTGTGTTTTGCCGCGGAAGAAGCAGAGGTTTTTTCGGGCTTCGTCCAAATCTCTTGGTTTGTCAAACAGACGGGCATCGCAGGTCAGCACCTGGTCAGCGCCGATGACAAATTGATCACGTGCTTCTGCACTGACAGCCTGTGCTTTAAGTTCTGCAAGGTGCTCTGCGAGCGCGGTGCCATTGCCTTCAAAGCCCATTTTCGCTTCCGCCTCATCGACGGGCGAAACTTCAACGCGAAAGGACACACCAGCATTTTCAAGCAGCATGGCGCGCACTCCGCTGCGCGACGCAAGAATAAGAGTGGGCGTATCAGACATTTGGGAGACCAATCATTGGGGAGACTAACCTGTTTTGACTATTGGCGGCTGTAGAGATTGAGGATAGCAGCGGCGGTCTCCTCAACCGATCGTCGGGTCACATCGATCACCGGCCAGCTATGTTTGTTGAAAAACCGACGGGCTTCGGCAAGTTCTGATGTGATCAGATCTTTGTCCACATAATCGGTTTCTGTTTGCTCATTTAGAGAGAGCAATCGGTTTTTGCGAATTTGTGAGAGCCGGTCAACGCTTGCAACCAATCCCACAATCAAGGGACTGGTGGCCGTTTCCAAATCAGGCGGCAAGGGTGTGTTCGGAACGAAGGGTACGTTCGCTGCTTTAATGCCCCGATTTGCAAGATATATGCAGGTGGGTGTTTTTGAGGTGCGGCTTACGCCCACCAAGATGATATCTGCGTCATCGAGGTCGCCGGCTGTCTGCCCATCATCATGGGCCATCGTGAAGTTGAGTGCCGCAATGCGATCAAAATATTCCGCATTCATTTCATGTTGGACACCAGGTTTGTGGGAAATCTCCCGACCGAGATAGGTGCCGAGCGCATTGATCACGGGATCCAAAACCGAGATACAGGGAATGTCGAGTTCACCGCAACGCTCCAACAATTGATCACGCAGTTTCTCATTCACCATCGTAAACATGACAAGTCCGGGCTCACGTTCAATCTCGGCAATCGCTCGATCAAGCTGTTTGGGGCCGCGCACAAGCGCATAGATGTGCTCGACGGGGCTGACATCTTCATATTGCGCACAGGCTGCGCGCGCCACTGCGTTCAGTGTCTCGCCTGTTGCGTCAGAAACGAGATGAAGATGAAAGAGTCGACGGCTTGTCATGTGGTTGAATTTCCGAACGCCGTTGAGCGGCGCTTTTTGGAGCGTTTGAAGGCGAATATGGTTGCGGCGCAAAGTCGCCTAAAACTATCGGGGCTTGCAGTTGATAGCCAGACTTTCGTTAAGATCTCTTAAGCAAAGGTGAGGAATGTGAGGGCCTGTGGATGAGTGTGGAAAACCGGCATAAGTCCCCGGTTTTGTTAAGGCCCTACTTGGTCATACCCGTGTTTCTTTTTTCATCGACGCTTCTGTTCATCGTTAACAAACGCCATTTCAGGGGTTGGGAAAAACGGGGACAAGTAGGGCAAAGCCCTATCATCTGAACTTATCCCCATGGTTCGTTTTATCCACATGGATGTTCTGCACAGTTCAAGTCCCTATACTGTCGTGGACTCTTTTTCGATTGGCCAGAGTCATTCACATTCGTGATCCAGCGCTCATGGAATTGCGACATGTGACAAAATGCTCTGAATTTTCGGGCAGTTTCGGGGACAAAATTTAATCCCCGATCTCCACAGGCATCCACTATCCACTACATCCTTTTATAAGATTCTATATAAGAGGCGACACGCGGGATAAGTGTATGACGCACGTCCTTTAAAGAGGACTGGCAACGGATCCACGTACTAGTCAGAGCCCTAGCCAAAGACCTAGAAGGTGTTATGAGCAAACCAGTTTCAGACAAAAAATTTCTTCGGGCTCTTTCAGGAGAAGTCTTTGACCATCCACCGATCTGGTTGATGCGTCAGGCCGGCCGATATCTTCCTGAGTACCGGGAGACACGGGCAAAAGCGGGGAGCTTTTTGAATCTCTGCTACACGCCAGAGCTTGCGGTAGAAGTGACCCTGCAACCTATCAGGCGGTATGGATTTGATGCATCGATCCTTTTCTCTGACATTCTTGTGGTGCCGGACGCCCTTGGTCAGAAGGTCTGGTTTGAGGAAGGCGTTGGACCTCGTCTTGATCCGATTGTTGATGTGGAAGGTCTGAAGGCTCTTGATCGATCTCGAGTGATTGAGCATCTCGCGCCGGTCTTTGAGACTGTCAAAGGGTTACGACAGGAACTTCCAAAAGAAACAGCGCTTATTGGCTTTGCAGGAGCGCCCTGGACGGTGGCAACCTACATGGTGGGGGGGAGAGGCTCGCCCGATCAAGGGGCTGCTAAGGCGTGGGCCTATGGCGATCCTGATGGGTTTCAGTCGCTGATTGATCTACTGACAGAAGTGACAGGCGACTATCTGGAAGCTCAGGTAAGAGCGGGTGCCGAAGTGCTGCAGATCTTTGATACCTGGGCAGGATCATTGCCCGCTGATCAGTTCCGGCGTTTCTGCCTTGAGCCCATCAAAACTTTGCGGGCTCGGCTCAAGAAATCTTGCCCTGATGTGCCGGTCATCGCTTTTCCGAAAGGGGCCGGTGCCGCATACGAAACCTATTTCAAAGAGACGGGTGTGAGCGCGATCAGTCTCGATACTTCTGTTGATCCCGCATGGGCTGCAAAGGTTTTACAGCCCATCGGTCCTGTGCAGGGTAATCTGGATCCGTTGCTTCTTGTGGCTGGCGGCTCTGAAATGGACCGGGCAATAGATCATCTGCTTGAAACGCTTGGTAAGGGCCCCTGGATCTTTAATCTTGGTCACGGGATTGTGCCACAAGCGCCACCGGAAAATGTCGAGCGGCTTATCAAACGGGTGCGGGGCTAAATATGTCTGAAAAGGTTGGAGCTGGGGGTCAACGCATCGCCGTGGTGCTGTTCAATCTGGGTGGGCCAGACAGTCCGGATGCGGTGAAGCCGTTTCTCTTCAATCTCTTCTCAGACAAGGCGATTATCAGCGTTCCTCAACCTTTTCGCTGGTTGATTGCCAAAATTATATCCTCCAGGCGCGCGGCGATTGCGCGGGAGATTTATGGTCATATTGGAGGCAGATCGCCGATTGTTCCGGAAACAGAACGTCAGGCTGAGGCAATCGAACGGGTACTCTCAGACCTAAATGAGAATGGGGGCGATGTGAAATGTTTCATCGCCATGCGCTATTGGCATCCATTTGCTGGTGAGGCAGCTGCCAAAGTCGCGGCCTTCAATCCTGACAAGATCGTGCTTTTGCCGCTCTATCCGCAATATTCAACGACGACCACCGCCTCATCTCTTAAGGACTGGAAACAGGCCTGGGCAAAGCAAGTAGGGCCTGGTAGTACTTTATCTAAGACTTTATCTAAGTCGTTGGAAACAAAAGAGATTTGTTGTTATCCAGAAGCGTCTGGATGGATAGAAGCGCAAGCCGCTCTCATCCGCCAAGGTATCGATCAGGCAGGGAGTGTTGATAATGTGCGGGTTCTTTTTTCAGCGCATGGACTCCCCAAAAAGGTGGTGGAGGCTGGTGATCCATACCAGCGGCAAGTTGAGCGTACCTGCGCAGCTGTTGCGAAGGAACTGGCTATCTCAAATCTCGACTGGGTGACCTGTTACCAAAGCCGGGTGGGGCCTCTGGAATGGATTGGGCCGTCAACAGACGATGAAATTGAGCGCGCTGGCAGAGATGGCCGGAAAATTGTCCTGGCGCCCATCGCCTTTGTTTCAGAACATTCAGAGACCCTGGTTGAGCTCGATATTGAATATGGAGAGCTTGCTAAGAGGTCTGGTGTTGAAACCTATATTCGGGTTCCAGCGGTGGGGACCCATCCGGCCTTTATCCGGGAATTAGGTGATCAGGTGAGGGCGGTGCTGACAAGTGATGATATGATCTGCCCAGAGGAGCTTGCTGGTGGGATCTGCCCTGGAAACCGTCTTTAAGGCATTGTCTAACTAGTTTGTTTTGAGATCGAAATGACTGATTTTCTGCTCGACTATTATCCGTGGATCAAAGCTTTTCACATCATCAGTGTGATTTTCTGGATGGCAGGCATGTATTATCTGCCCCGGCTTTACGTCTACCACACGGAGACGGAACCTGGTTCTGAGCTCTCTGAAAACTATAAAAAGATGGAAGAGCTGCTGCTGCGGCGGATTATCAATCCAGCGATGATCGCGGCCTGGGCGCTTGGGCTCACTCTTGCCTGGCTTTTGTGGGACAGCATTGGTTCAGATGGCTGGTTCCATGTGAAACTGCTGCTTGTCACTGTCATGGCGGCCTATCACGGGTTTTTGTCGCGTTGGCGGAAGGCCTTCGCACGGGACGAACGGCCTTATACCTCTCGGCAGATGCGGATCCTCAATGAGGTGCCGCCGGTGCTCACCATCTTCATTGTGATCCTGGTCATTGTCCGACCGTTCTGAATGCAGGCATGTGAGATCTGCAGCAAGGTTGTTTTTTGGCTTGTCGCCTCGGGCACCAGGGGCTATATGATGTTTAACACCCGCCGGGATCCTCCCGGAGCGCGACCAGAATTGGGCGCCGGGCGGCCGACCTTCCCACTTTGAAGATCTTTTTCTCCTTTTGAAGATCTGAGTCAGGCGACGCCTTTTGGGACATTCACATCCGCACCATGAGATTTCATTCGTGGCTGCGTTCCAGATTTCTCCTCAGCAAACAGGTTTGCTGGTCGATAGACAGATCTCACAGAATTTATCCAAAAACAGATCCCAAGACTGAAGATTTTAAGAAATCTCTTTCCTTCCTTTTGCTTCCTGCCTTTCAGGTAATAAGCACATCACGAGAAAAAATATGAAGCAGATCAAACTGCAAGAGCTGAAAGCCAAGTCGCCCACCGAACTGTTGGTTGTGGCAGAAGAGCTTGAGGTTGAAAACGCGAGCACGCTGCGCACCCAGGAGCTGATGTTTGCGATCCTGAAGCAATATGCTGAACGGGAAACCGACATTATCGGCGAAGGTGTCGTCGAGGTTCTGCAGGACGGGTTTGGTTTCCTGCGGTCTCCAGAAGCCAACTATCTGCCCGGTCCCGACGACATTTATGTCTCCCCCTCACAGATCCGCCGGTTCTCTCTGCGTACAGGAGATACGGTTGAAGGTGATATTCGCAGTCCAAAAGAGGGCGAACGCTACTTTGCGCTCATCAAGGTCAACTCCATCAATTTTGCTGACCCTGAAGAAGCCCGCCACAAAGTCCATTTCGACAATCTGACGCCGCTTTATCCAGACGAAAAACTGGAAATGGAAATCGATGATCCAACCCGGAAAGATACGTCCGGTCGGGTGATCGACATTGTGGCGCCTTTAGGGAAGGGACAGCGTGGTCTCATTGTGGCGCCGCCACGGACCGGTAAGACGGTCTTGCTGCAAAACATTGCGCACTCGATTTCCGCCAATCATCCCGAAGCCTATCTGATCGTGCTGTTGATTGATGAGCGGCCGGAAGAGGTGACGGATATGAAGCGCTCGGTGAAGGGCGAGGTTGTCTCCTCTACCTTCGACGAGCCGGCCGTGCGTCACGTTCAGGTTGCCGAAATGGTGATTGAGAAAGCCAAGCGCCTGGTGGAGCATGGGCGCGATGTGGTGATCCTGCTTGATAGCATTACCCGTCTTGGTCGCGCCTACAACACGGTGGTTCCAAGTTCCGGCAAGGTGCTCACCGGTGGTGTGGATGCCAATGCCCTGCAGCGGCCGAAACGCTTCTTCGGCGCGGCGCGGAACATTGAAGAAGGTGGATCGCTCACGATTATCTCTACCGCACTCATTGATACCGGTAGCCGTATGGACGAAGTGATCTTCGAAGAATTTAAAGGGACCGGTAACTCGGAACTGGTGCTTGATCGCAAGGTTGCCGACAAACGTGTCTTCCCGGCGATGGATATTCTCAAATCCGGTACCCGGAAAGAGGAGCTCCTGGTCGACAAGGTCGAGCTGCAGAAAATGTATGTGCTGCGCCGGATCCTTAATCCCATGGGCACAACCGATGCGATTGAGTTCCTGCTCGATAAGCTTAAACAGACCAAAAACAATGCTGAATTCTTCGACAGCATGAATACCTAAACGGCGGAGGTCTGCGGTTTAGGCTAGTTCTATGGTTTTACCTGGCCTTTACGGGTGTCATGCAATGGTTTTTCTGAATTCAAGCTCGATCTTCGGGTGCCTGAATTTGGAGAATGAGTTTGGATGATCAAACGGGACCATCGCCGCGTTGGGTTTCTACCTATCTGAACCAACGCCACATTGCGAAAATTCAGGCTCGGGTACCTGAACCGCGTCCTGTTGTACCTCATGAAATTAGCGGCTACCGACTTACGCATCCTGCACGAGAGATGCTCTGCTGGTGGTTGAGTGTTCGTGGTGATCAGCAGATACCTTCAGCGGATGATGTTGATCTGCGCAGTCTTGTGGAGCTTACGCCTTACATTCGATACATGAGCTGGGAGGGTGATGAATCCCTCGTCATCCGAGTGTTTGGAAGCGCTCTGTGTGAAGCGGCAGGCATGGATCTCCGCGGTGTCGATCTGTTTGCCTTTGGGGAATATGAGAATAGGCAGCGCGATATTGCCCGGCTGAAATTGTTGCCAGAACATCCATGCGGCGCCATTGCATTCTGGAACATTACCGATCAGAACGGTGAGCCCCATCTTCTGGAAATGATGACCCTTCCCATTGGACCAGGTGCAGATGGAAAAGACCGGATCATTGGCACAGTCATGCCGATCAAGAAGCCGGAAGACATGCCTGAAGTTTGGGACAAGACCATGGACATGGAGAAACATCTGGATTTCCATGATGCCATCTTTGTCGATGTGGGACATGGCATTCCGCAATAGAGACTGATGACTCTGGTTTTGCGCTGATCGAACCTGTTGCTGACAATCCTCTTTTCTCCCATTTCCAGATGCTGAAGTGCTGCCCCTTCAGTTGGAAATGCTCTAGGCTCTCTCCAACGCACTTTCAGGAGGAGCAAACCCCATGTCCGATAAAATCATTGATGGCCGCGCCACGTTTAAGACTATGGCTGACAGCAGTCAGGAAGAATGGCAGCTGATTGCCGCTAACAATGGGGAGTTTTCAAAAGGGCTGCCGGATCGGGTGCTTGCTCATCTGAAACTTTTGGACGGCGACTTTGGGGGCTTTGCTGTTGACCGCCTTGAGCATTCTCTTCAGTCCGCAACCCTTGCGCATCGTGCCGGCAAGGATGAGGAATATGTGGTCTGCGCACTTCTCCATGATATTGGCGATACGCTGGGCACATTCAACCACGCGGAAATTGGCGCGGCGATCCTGAAACCGTTTGTGTCAGAAGACAATCACTGGATGCTGGAGCATCACGGGATTTTCCAGGGCTATTATTTCTTCCACCATATTGGTCTGGACCGCGACATGCGGGACGAGTTCAGAGGGCATCAGGCGTTTGAACACACTGCCCAGTTCTGTCATCTGTTCGATCAGAATGCGTTTGATCCGGATTATGACACGATGCCGCTTGAGGCCTTTGAGCCGATGGTTCAGCGCGTCATGGAGCGGCCGCGGGCCAGCATCTACAAGGGCTCACCCGCCGCCGCTGCTGAATAACAGTCCAACAGTCTTACTATTCAATAGGTGACAGAAGCTCTGGTGCTGTCACGAGCTGACGAACACCATGGGAATGGGTTTCGTTGAACACATTGCCGTCTTCTGCCCATTTGTTGAGCGAGGAAATATCCAGTTTCGCGCATTGTGGTCGGACGCTCCACGTCACTTTAAGCGGCGAGCATTGAGACTGGGTGTAAGAGGGACCGGTGGTGGATCCTCCAAAAACAACTGCCTCGCCGGTGTTTGATGGGAGTGACCGCGCTTGGTGGAATCCATCCACAATGTTTCCACCATAGGCGAAGTCCGCAAAGTCGAGAGCGTCGGGATCATTTACCACCAGGAAGGCTTGTGCTTCGACCCGTAGGTTCGGGTTCGCGCATTTTTCACTTAGGCAGGACCCTAATCCTTCACCTGGCTCAATCTCACAAGACGTGTGGACCCAGTGTACTTCAATTGTGTCGCCAGGCTTCACGCCCTTGAAGGCACCTGCGCTGTCCGCCGGGTCAGTGAGTTCTGCTTCGGTTAGGTCACTGGTTGCATTGCACTGGTAGCCGCCATGATCGCCATCGCCCGCATAGATTGAGAAGTCCGGGCCTTTATGCTCCGCATTTGTGTGAGTGTGAATGTTGCAGAGGTTCATCTTCTCTGCTGGTGGAGACAAGGAAAAGAAACGTTCGTTCAGACCGTGGGTGCTGCCAATATCACGCGGGGTTTGCGGTCCATAGCCGGTACACATACCAGCTTCAACATCATCAATGGACGGCGCTACGGTGACGTCACTTTCAGCAAGCGCCACGCCGCCAAAGCTGAGAGAGCCTAAAATGACGGCAGCGGATAGAGAACGGTTCATGGGGACCTACCTTTGACGTTTGTTTTCGGACGGTGTGGCACCAGTCTTCCGCAAACGTCCAAGGTAGATCAAGGGATATCAATCATTTCCTTCATGCAGTGATAGGGCATGGGCGCTCAAGGTTCGATAATTGTGGCGCCTGTGGTTTTGCGTCCCTGAATATCAATGTGAGCTTGCGCCGCATCGGCGAGGGCATAGCGCTGATTGATGTCGACTTTGACAGCGCCGCGGGCAACGACATCGAACAGGTCGGCGGTGGCTTCGGCGACCTGGTCGGGTGTCATCATATAGTGCAGCATGGTGGGGCGGGTTACATAAAGAGACCCTTTGTTTTGAAGCATGCCGAGATCGACACCGGTGACAGGACCAGACGCATTGCCGAAGCTTGCGAGCAGGCCACGGGGCTGCAGGCAATCCAGGGACATTTCAAACGTATCTTTTCCAACGCCGTCATAAACGACGGGAACTTTCGCGCCGTTGGTAATGTCAGCGACACGTTCGGGAACATTCTCAGTTGAGTAGTTGATGACATGGGCGCAACCATGAGCGCGAGCGAGCTCTGCTTTTTCCTCAGAGCTCACGGTGCCGATCATGGTGACACCAAGCTCTTTTGCCCATTGGCAGGCGACAAGACCACAGCCACCTGCGGCTGCATGAAAGAGAATGGTTTCGCCAGCTTTGACTTTATAGGTTTCTTTGAAGAGATAGCGGACGGTGAGGCCCTTCATCATTAGAGCGGCGGCTTCATCCTCTTTGATGCTATCAGGCAGTTTGATCAGACCGGCGGCGAAACAATTCTGGGCTTCAGAATAAGCGCCAAGCGGGCCGGAACCATAGGCGACCCGATCTCCGACGGTGACGTTGGTGACACCGTCTCCAACGGCTTCGACAATGCCAGCTGCCTCAAGTCCCAGACCGGAGGGCAGGGCGATGGGATAGAGGCCGGAGCGATGATAGGTGTCGATGTAGTTCAGCCCGATGGCGGTGTGTTTAACCCGTGCCTGACCGGGACCTGGATCCGGCAAGTCAACGTCTTCCAGTTTCATCACTTCCGGTCCGCCGGTTTCGTGAATGCGAATTGCCTTTACCATGAGATTTGTTGCTCCCCTTTTGGGATGTTGTGTTGTTCTTAGAATTTGCGGGTTGCGGCAAGGCCGGCGCCAGCGGCTATTAAGACTGTGCCAGAGACCCGATCGGTTATGCGTTTTGCTTTTGGATGGATAAGCCACTTGCCTGCTGTTGAAGCACTCAGAGCGTAGATGAGATCAATGATGCCTCCCACAAGGACGAAGGTCGGACACAGCACAATGAGTTGGAAGGCTGTGTTGAAAGCTGGGTCGATGAATTGTGGGAAGAATGCTGCGTAGAAGAGCAGCGTTTTGGGGTTGGTAACACCCACTATGAAGCCGCGTATAAATGACCTTGGTTCTCGAGTCGGTTCCGAAACGTTCTTGCTTAGGAAGCTCTCCCGCCAGGCGCTGATGCCGAGCCAGATGAGGTATGCCGCACCTGCCCATTTGATCCAGATAAACCATTCGCCAATGACACTCAGCAATGATGACATGCCAAAGCCGACGATCGTAACATGGACGGCAAGGGCAGAGGTGCTGCCAAGAAGAGTCATAAGGGCGGGCTGCCTTCCATACCGGGCACCCGTCGTGACAAGAAGTGTGACGACGGGGCCAGGGATTGCGGCAAGCAGTGCGGTCGCGAGAATGAAGCCGATATAGAGTTCGATATTCATGTCAACGACCTCAGCAATGTTCTCTTAAGGCGAGTCTGGGAGCCGAAATATTTGATTCGGATACGGAACGTCCTTTGAGGCGTGTTTCCGGACGTAAAACCACAGCGCACGTTCACTGGAAACACTTGGTGTTGCATGACGGGCGTTAGAGGTTTGCTTTGAAAAAGTCGAGAGTGCGGCCATTGGCCAGATCTGCGTCGGCCTTATCAAAATGCGCGCCACCAACACGGGCGAAGGCATGGTCGCGCTCGGGGTAGTCGTGGAGCGTGACTTGCGCATGATCGTCGAGGCCAGCATGGATTGCTGCCTGGGCATCGGCTGGGACAAATTCATCTTTTCCGGCGATGTGCAGCATTAGTGGCTTGGATATGTTGCTGGCTTCGCCGGTCAGGTTTTGCAGATTGACGCCATAGAAGCCGACGGCGGCATCTGCGTCGGTTCGAGCTGCGGTAAGGTAAGCAAGTTGACCACCGAGGCAATATCCGACGGCGCCCACTTTGCCATTTGCGCCTGGGAGTTTTCGGGCTGCATCGATGGTGGCTTGAACATCCACCATGCCTTTGTCCACATCGAACGCGTTGAACAGTTCAAAGGCCTTGGCCCATTCTTCTTCCGATTGGTCTGTAATGTCGATCCCCGGCTCAATACGCCAGAAGAGATCAGGGGAGAGGGCGAGATAGCCCTGCTTTGCCAAACCATCACAAATGTTGCGCATGACAGCGTTGACGCCAAAAATTTCCTGAATGACGACAATCGCGGGGAAAGGACCATCGCCTTCTGGCTTAGCGAGGTAGCAGGAAAAGCTGCCGTCAGGGCCATTGATGGTGATTGTTTCTGAACTCATGAGGGCCTCCTGTCAGAGAATGGGATTGGCGTGCGTTCGACACTGCCGGATTGGTTTGGCAACAGCGTAACGGTGTCGGGACGCCGTTGCGAGTGGGTTTCTTTAGAGATCGGGCGCGCTCATTCTGGCGCTAGGCGGCTGGCTTCAAGGGCCACCTGGAGGTCAGCTGGATCGGTCACGGGCGGGGAGCAGACCGGTCCGGTGCAGACATAGGCTGTCGCGCGTCCGTCCACCATGGTTTTGCCCTGTGCTGGGTGACCATCTGGTAGGTCCGCTCCTGCATCCAGGTCGAGGAGCAGTCGGGTGGGGAGCGACATGTCGAGCACTGTTTCCTTCAGTGCGGCTCTGGCGGGATCTCCGGCTTCGCCGATGATTACAATCTGGGTGAGATTGACGGCAGTATCGAGGCTTGCGAGCCAGCTGCCATGGGGGATGGCGTTTTTGGTGACGGCGCCCCCGAAAGCGAGGATGAGCTGGTCTGCCCGGTCGCGGAAGTGCTCATCACCCGTGAGGGCATAGAGGCGCACGAGAAGGCCGGGCAGTGTTCCGTTTGCTGCCGGGGTTGCGTCATCTGACGCTGTGCGCGTGCGGACAAGAAGCGCTTCGGCATCGTCAGCGGTATAGAAATAGCCGCCATTTGTTTCGTCCCAATAATGCGCGTCGAGTTCTGTGATGAAGCCTTGAGCGTCATCTACATATTTCCAGTCCATTGTCGCTTCGAATAGAGCGAGGGCAGCAGCGCCCATGTTTGCAAGGCCATCTGACATGGCGCGATGCTGCAGTCGGCCGGCGCGATAGGCGTGGTGCATGCGCCCGTGGCGCTTCATGGATTCGGTCACGAAACGATAGGCGGATTGACTCAATGCAAGCCAGTCATTTCTCCTGAACACCAGGCTGGCATTGGCAATGGCAGCGATTGCCAAGCCGTTCCAGTCGAGCAGTACCTTGTCATCAAGGCCTGGAGCAATACGCGTTGTTCGTTTGTCGAAGAGATTTTCACGGAGGGTTTTGAGTTTGGCCTCATCGTTGGTGGTGAGAGGTTTTCCGATGAGATGGAGGCGGTTGAGAATGGCATTGCCTTCCCAATTGCCTTCAGGCCGGACGTCATATTGGTCTCTGAACCAGGGGCCGTTGGTGCCAAGGACTGTGTCTATTTCATCGGCTGTCCAGACGTAGAACTTGCCTTCTTCGCCCTCACTGTCCGCATCGATGCTGGCGGCAAAAGCGCCTTCCTCGGTCGTCATCTCGCGGGCTATCCAGGCGATGGTTTCGTCTACGCGGGCAGCATAAAGTGGGTCTTTGGTTTCCTGCCATACCTCAGTGAGGCGGTCGATGAGGAGGGCATTGTCGTAGAGCATCTTCTCGAAATGCGGGACGAGCCAGTCGGCATCGACGGAGTAGCGGGCAAAGCCGCCGCCCAGATGATCATAGATGCCACCTTCACACATGTGGGTGAGGGCGGTGGTCACAGCGGTTCGATGCTCTTGGTTGCCTGTCGCAATGTGTGCGCGCCAGAGTACATCCAGAAGTCCAGTCTGTGGGAATTTGGGAGCGCCATTGAGGCCGCCTTTCTCCATGTCCATGACGTCCATGAGCTGGTTTGCAACACCGAGCACCATGTCGAGGGGTGGCTGGCCGGTGGTGTCTTCTATGCGGCTGAGGACGTTTTTGAGCGCATCTCGGTTGCCATGGATTTTTTCGGGCTCTTGTGTATAAAGACGCGCAATCTCTTCGAGGACTTGGGGGAAGCCAGGTCGGCCAAATTTCGGTTCTGGTGGAAAGTAAGTGCCGCCCCAGAAAGGTTCACCGTCGGGGGTTAGGAACATGGTCAGAGGCCAGCCGCCCTGCTCACCGAGGGCGTGTAAAGCACTCATGTAGATGGTGTCTATGTCGGGGCGTTCTTCTCGATCTACTTTGATATTGATATAGAGGCGGTTCATGATTTCGGCGGTGGCTGGATTTTCAAAACTCTCATGGGCCATGACATGGCACCAATGGCAGGCGGCGTAGCCAACAGAGAGTAGAATGGGCTTGTTTTCAGCTCGAGCCAGAGCGAGGGCGTCAGGGCCCCAGGGGTGCCAGTGGACCGGGTTGTCCTGGTGCTGAAGCAGGTAGGGACTTGTTTCTGCTGAGAGCTGGTTCATGTGAGGTCTTTCGAAGGCAGGTGCTCTTCAAGAGATAGCATGGATGTTTCTGCCCACAAGGTGCAATTGGGCCTAGGTGGTTAGGTCATAGGAGTCGATTCGGATTGGAAACGATTTTTGCCCCAGCAACAGCCCGCGGACGGGGTGGCGTTGCCGTCATTCGTATTTCAGGCGCGCGGTCAGGAGCGGCGCTGGAAACACTGTCTGGCAAAGGGCCAGGTTTGCCGAGGTTCGCCGAGCTTCGTGAGCTCAAAGATCCTGAGTCTACGGATGTCTTGGACCAAGCACTTGTTCTCTATTTTGCGGGCCCGCACTCGTTTACCGGTGAGGACGTTGTGGAGCTTCATCTTCACGGCGGACTCGCTGTGGTTGACTCTGTGGTACGGGGACTCGGAAAAATTGCAGGGTTAAGGCTTGCCGAACCAGGAGAGTTCAGTCGTCGGGCGGTGGAGAATGGGAAGTTCGATCTCTCAGCAGCTGAGGGGATCGCAGACCTGATCGAGGCGGAAACCTCAGCTCAGCAAGCCCAGGCGTTGCGTCAAATGAAGGGAAGCTTTGGAGCCCTTTGCGATGATTGGCGGGATCAGTTGGTTCGGTCACTCGCCTATGTTGAGGCGGATATCGATTTTGCTGATGGAGACCTGCCGGAGGATTTAGCGGCCTCGGTGCTACCCGGGCTGACCGCGCTCCATGAGGAAATGTCTGGGTTTTTGGCAGACCATAGAGGCGAGCGGATCCGGGATGGGATCTTTGTTGCTGTGGTAGGGCCAGCCAATGCAGGTAAGTCGAGCCTTGTTAATGCTTTGGCAAGGCGCGATGCGGTGATCGTGTCAGACGAAGCGGGGACAACCCGAGACGTTGTTGAGGTCCGGCTGAAGATGGCAGGGTTGCCTGTCACCGTTTGCGATACAGCCGGGCTGAGAGAGGGCGTCGGTGCTATAGAGCAGGAAGGCATTCGGCGCGCGCGGAGGACAGCGGAAGAAGCGGATTTGCGTGTTTGGATGCAGTCTGCTGAGGATGCATCTTTAGACTTCTTTGCAACGGCAGAAGCGAACGACCTTAAATTGGTGAATAAGGTGGATCTGGGTGGGAGTCCTCTTAGGGCGGACGACGTTTTTGAAGTTTCGATCAAGACCGGGGCAGGTGTCGGCCAGTTTGAAGAAGCTCTTGAGCGGCGAATTGAGGGAATGTTCGGTCGGAGGGAAGAGCCGGTGATTACCCGGGCGCGGCACCGGAGAGAGCTCAGTTCCTGTGCGTCTGCATTGGACGGCGCCATTACGCTGCTTCGAGTCGGAGGCGAAACGGCCCTTGTTGCAGAAGAGCTTCGGCATGCTGCGAGGGCAGTGGGGCGGATAACTGGGCGTGTCGATGTAGAAGAGTTGCTCGATGTGGTGTTCAGGGATTTCTGTATCGGGAAATAGTGTTTCACGTGAAACACTTGAGTCTAAATGGTCACAGGCGAGCTAATTGATTTTGACGGGAGACCGTAACCAGCCTAGATGTTGGGCCTCAATCTTAGGTGTTTGAATTCGGACTGATGAATGACGGATTGTTTTGATGTGATTGTGATTGGTGGGGGGCATGCCGGCTGTGAAGCCGCGGCCGCTTCTGCGCGTCTTGGCGCCGCCACTCTTCTGATCACCCATAAGTGGGCGACCGTTGGTGAGATGTCCTGTAATCCTGCGATTGGTGGCCTCGGGAAAGGTCATCTGGTGCGGGAGATTGATGCGCTGGATGGTATCATGGGGCGGGTAGCCGATGCGTCGGGTATCCAGTTCCGGCTTTTGAACCGCCGCAAAGGGCCTGCTGTGAGAGGCCCCCGCACCCAGAGTGATCGCAAGCTTTATCGTGAAGCGATGCAGAAGGCCATTACCGATCAGGAGAACCTTTCTGTTGACGAGGGAGCCGTTGTTGACCTGGTCGTTGAGGGTGGTTGTGTCTCGGGGCTAATTTGCGAGGATGGTCGTCGGTTTGAAGCTCAGAAGGTTATTCTGACGACAGGAACCTTCCTGAATGGAGAGATTCACCTGGGCCGCGAACGTGTTCCGGCGGGACGGGTTGGCGAAGCACCCGCCTTGGGGCTCTCTGAGAGGCTTTATGGTCTTAATCTTAAGATGGGTCGGCTCAAAACAGGGACGCCCCCGCGATTGGATGGGCGGACCATCGACTGGGATGTGCTTGAAGAACAGTTTGCCGATAGTCCACCGGTTCCCTTCTCTTTCCTGACAGGGGAGGTGCCGCAGAAACAGATCTCCTGTCATATCACCCGGACGACACCTGAGACCCACGATATTATTCGCGCGAACCTGGAGGAGTCTCCTGTCTATGGTGGGCGTATTGATGGTGTGGGTCCGCGCTATTGCCCTTCTGTTGAGGATAAGGTGGTGCGGTTCTCTGAGCGGCCCTCGCACCAGATATTCCTGGAGCCAGAAGGCCTGGATGATCACACAGTTTACCCCAATGGGATCTCCACGGCGCTGCCAGAGGATGTTCAGAAAGCCTTCCTGGCAACGATCCCAGGGCTTGAAGATGCTGAGATCATCCGGCCTGGCTATGCCATTGAATATGACTATGTGGATCCACGGGAATTGCTTCCTACTCTTGAGGCCAAGGCACAGAAGGGTCTCTATCTCGCCGGACAGATCAACGGCACCACAGGGTATGAGGAGGCAGCGGCACAGGGCCTTATGGCGGGGCTGAATGCGGCTCTCGCTGTCCAGAATAGTGAGCCGTTTGTCCTCGATCGGGCTGATGCGTATATCGGGGTGATGATTGATGACCTTGTGACCAAGGGCGTTTCGGAACCGTACCGGATGTTTACGTCCCGGGCGGAATTCCGTTTGAGCCTTAGGGCGGACAATGCAGATCAAAGACTGACATCTTTAGGCATGGCTTTGGGCTGTGTCGGAGATGACAGGGGGGCTAGGTTCAACGCGAAGCAGGAAAAGCTATCCGCTGCCCATAAGCTGGCAAAGGATCTCTCCGAAACCCCAGCGAAGCTCGCCAAAGCTGGCTTTAAGATCAATCAGGATGGGGTGAGGCGAACAGCTTTTGATCTCTTGGCCTATGCGGAGATCAATCTTGTGGATGTTCTGCCGGTTTGGCCTGAGCTCGGTGAGTTGGAGCCAGAGATTGCTGAGCAATTGGAAATTGATGCAACTTATGCGGTCTATCTGGAACGGCAGGCTGCGGATGTGCGCGCTTTTCGAAAGGATGAGGCTCTGGTGATCCCACCTGCGTTGGACTACGAGACTGTGCCGGGACTTTCCCAAGAAGTGCGCCAGAAACTAGCTGGTGCAAAACCGGTGACATTGGGACAGGCTTCCCGCGTGGAAGGTGTCACGCCGGCCGCCATCACAACTCTGCTTCTCTTTGTAAAGCGCGGAAATCTGCGCCGTTCGGCCTGATCCTGTGGATAAAGGTCTGCAAGTCATTGATGCGGAATCCTTTTTCGAGGCCGCACATGTTTCACGTGAAACAATGGAGCGACTCTCGGTATACGAGTCTCTTCTGAGAAAGTGGCAGGGTTCGATCAATCTGGTCTCTAAATCGACTTTGGATGCGGTTTGGCGCCGCCATTTTTGGGATTCTGCCCAACTGCTGGAACTGTCTTCCGAAAAGCAGTTGAAATGGGCAGATTTTGGCAGCGGGGCGGGGTTTCCTGGTTTGGTTCTGGCGATTTTGGCCCGTGATCGAGCCGGTTTTCAGATGAATCTCGTGGAAAGCGACCAGCGTAAATCGGTTTTCTTGCGAGAAGTGATCCGAGAAACTGGAGCGCCTGCGAAAGTTCATACCTCGCGGATCGAAGCGCCGGAGACGGTCGGAGCGATTGGGCGTTGTGACGCCCTATCTGCCCGGGCTTGCGCGCCCCTTGATCGTCTTTTGGGCTGGTCGGAGCCTTATTTTGGGCCGGAAACTACAGCGTTTTTTCTTAAGGGTGCACATGTGGATGAAGAATTGACCCTGGCCCGGAAATCGTGGACATTTAGGGTTACTTCCAATCCGAGCCAGGCAGATCCAGAAGGGTGTGTCCTAAAGGTGGAGCAACTTGCCCGTGTCTGACATTCCTTTGACTACAGCTGAGTCTATCTCAGGCGCGTCGACGCCTTCTGATGCTGCTGATTTGCCCCATCCCAGAGTCCTGGTGCTCGCAAACCAGAAGGGTGGGGTTGGCAAAACGACAACGGCCATCAATCTTGGGACTGCGCTCGCGGCCGTAGGAGAGCGGGTCCTCGTGGTGGATCTGGACCCACAAGGAAACGCCAGCACGGGCCTTGGGGTGGATCGGGCAGACCGGACGCTTTCAACCTATGATGTGCTGATCGGCGCTGCCCTTATCGAAACGGCGATCGTGCCGACGAAAGTGCCCGGTCTTGACCTGGTACCATCGACAATGGATTTGCTGGGTGCGGAGCTGGAACTTGCCAGCGTGTCGAGGCGCTCGCACCGGTTGCGGGATGCGCTGGCGCGGATGCCAGCGGCGGGCCGAGATCTGGATGGGGTGCCGGAAGAGATGAATGCCCGGCCTTACACCTATATTCTGATTGATTGTCCACCGTCACTCAATCTTCTGACGATTAATGCGATGACGGCTGCCGATTCCATTCTGGTACCATTACAGTGCGAATTTTTTGCACTCGAAGGTCTCAGCCAATTGTTGCGGACGGTTGAACGGGTCCGCACAAGTCTCAATCCACGGCTTGATATCCAGGGCATCGTACTGACGATGTTTGATCGCCGAAACAACTTGTCCAATCAGGTTGCAGAAGATGTTCGGTCTCATCTGGGTGACAAAGTCTATAAAACCGTGATTCCGCGTAATGTGCGCATTTCTGAAGCGCCTTCTTACGGCAAGCCTGCCCTGGTTTATGACCACCAATGCGCCGGCAGCCGGGCCTATATGAAGCTGGCGTCTGAGCTTATTCAGAGGGAACGGGTTTTGCGCAGCCAAACGGCAGCATGACAAGAGTTTCAACGAGTTGCTGGGCCATTTTCGAGTCAGATCTGATGACTCTTAAAGAGCTCCGTTAAGGTCTTGAAAAGATTCACAAATGGCGCTACCGGGCCCTACTTTGGGCGCGAGTGTCAAAAAGCATAGGTTTTGTGCGGACTCGCCACATGAGGTCCACATACCGGCAGAACAAGGTTCCAGTATCAGGACGATGTTTTGTTAATAAAAGAGGAGACCGTCATGGTCGATGAGAGCGCTGGAAAGAACCGACTGGGCCGAGGGCTTGCCGCGTTGATTGGCGATGATGCTGCGGTTGCGCTTGGGGATGACACAGCGCCGGCGCCCAAAGGTGTCCGAGAGGTCCCAATTGAGTTTCTGCGCGCCAATCCCTTCCAGCCGCGTCAGATTTTTAGAGCGGGCGATCTGGATGATTTGACGGAATCAATCCGGGAAAAGGGGATATTGCAGCCCATTATGGTGCGTCCTGTTCCCGGCGGCGCTGAAAATGAGTTTGAAATTGTCGCCGGTGAGCGCCGCTGGCGGGCGGCTCAGGCCGCTCAGCTCCATGACGTGCCGATTGTTGTTAAAGACCTGAACGATAATGAATCGCTCGAAATTGCGATCATCGAGAATGTTCAGCGGGCCGATCTTAATCCGATTGAAGAGGCAGCGGGCTACCAGCGTCTGGTGGATCAGTTCACTTACACCCAGGATCAGCTTTCCAAGATGATCGGCAAGAGCCGCTCGCATGTTGCCAATACGCTTAGGCTGCTGGGTCTGCCATCTGGTGTTCAAGATCTGCTGTCGAGCGGGGAGCTGAGCGCAGGCCATGCCCGCGCGCTGATTGGTCATCCGCAGGCGGAGAAACTTGCCAAAGAAATTGCAGCCAAGGGCCTGTCTGTTCGAGAAGCCGAAGCGCTCACCCGGAAGCCTGAAGCCAGTGCACCCAAATCTAAAAGCGGCTCGTCATCAAAGTTGAAAGATGCCGACACAGTGGCGCTTGAAAAGAACATTACGAATGCGCTGGGCTTGAGTGTTTCAATCAACCATAAGGGTGAAAAGGGCGGAACGGTGAATGTCAGCTACACTTCGCTCGAACAGCTTGATGAGATCTGCCGCCGCCTGTCTCGAGTGTAGCTCATCCGTTTACGGATGTTTCTCTTCCAGTTGACTCAAACGTCCAGCGCGAAACGACCCCGGTCTACCTCCGGCCTCCGGAACGGGCACCTGATCTTGCACCCTGGGCGACGCGCATCAACGCCTGGGCGCATATCGCTCGGTCGGGCAGGCCGGTTGTTTTGCATTGCCGGTCAGCATCGCCCAAAAGGCTGAGGGCGCGCTCCAGTCGTTTTCGATCCCAAAGACCACATTGTCTTTTCATGGACGCAGAACGTTTGAAATGAACCGGAGGTCGGAGAGCCTTTATAGCGGCTTCGCGATCGCTGCCTGCTTCCATGCGGCCCAGCACGAGATGCAATTGCTGAACATGCCGTGTCATGGCTATGAGGATGGCGACAGGGGACGTGTCTGCTTCGGTGGCTTTTGCCAACGCGACATCCAGTGCACCAAAGTCGCCAATGGTCGCCGCATCGACAATGTCGTCCAGTCGTGTTGCAGCGGTATCTCCGACGCAGGCTGTGACATCCGCGAGCGTGATGCTCTGCGCTTCGGGCTCGGATTGCATGTAGAGGATCAACTTATCGAGTTCTTGTAAGGTCACCCCGCGATCGCTGCCCAGATGGCTGGTGAGGTAGGCAAAGGCGTCCGGCTCGGCGCGAAGGTCCGCCTGGCGCAATCGCTCTTCAATTACACGCTCCAGTGTGCGGGCATCATCTGCATAGCAGGGCAGGGCCGCGCCATTTTTTGCAGCCTCGAGCGCTTTGCGCAGGCTTGATCGCGGCGTGAGTTCGCCGCCTTCCAGAAGAATGAGGGCATCGCCTGCCGGCACTTCAAGGAAGGACTTTACGGTTTTTGTGAGGGCGTCGCCGGCATGCCGCACCCGCACAACGCGTCGTCCGCCCATCATGGAAATCGCTGCTGCTTCATCCGCCAGACGCGCGGGGTCCTGTTTCAAGTCCGTGTCGGCGAGATCAGTCATGCGAAACGGATCACTTAGGTCGTCTAGAACGGTTTTGGCGAGACGATTTGCGCGCTCGCGTACGAGGCCCTGGTCCGGTCCGAAAATCAGAATAACCTGTGCGGCCGGGTCAGGGTTCGCCACGAACCGATCAATATCGCCTGCTCGAAGTTTCATCTCGCCGCCCTGATCTGCACTGTTTCCAGACGCTCTATGATGCACCTTGTTGGGAGGTTAGGCGCTCAAAGTAGATGGCGAGTTTCGTATGGATCTCTTGAGCCACCTGGTTCGCCACTCGCGCCTCAGCATCCCGCTCGGCGATGATGTTTGCAAACTCTGATGTTACACGGTTGTAAGCGACAATACCGAATGCTTTGGCCTGGTACTCAGTTTCCCCTGTCTCGAGGTTTTGCAGATTGAATGTGGTTCTTAGGGTCAAGTTGGACCGAGTGACCTCGGTATCCTGCTGGAGCGCAACATCTGATTTGGTGAGAGCAGACGTCAGTACCAACGTGTATTGTGGTGCTGCTAAACCATTGGCGTGCAACTTGTCCTCAAGCGAAATCCGTAAAGCACGGTTCACCGAGTCGTTTGGTGCTTGCACAGCAATTGATGCAAGCGTCGACACGATGCCGATGTCTTGACCATGAGGTGCATAGAGTGGGGTGAATCCACAGGCACTCACCAACAGACTCATGAGCAGGGTTCCTGTGACGGCTGGTGTCCGCCGTCTACCCAATAACGACATTAACGATCTTGCCTGGGACGACAATGACTTTACGGACGGTAGCGTCTCCGATGGCATGTTGCACTTTCTCCTGAGCCAAGGCGGTTTCTTCCACCGTCTTCTTGTCTGCGTCAACAGCGACGGTGATTTCGTCCCGCCGCTTCCCGTTCACCTGAACGGCGACGGTTACTGAGTGTTCCACGAGCAGGGATGGCTCTGCAACCGGCCAGGGAGCGTCGGCAATCAATGTTTCATGGCCGAGCGATACCCAGGCTTCTTCCGCCAGATGTGGCATCATCGGGGCGACAAGTTGAACCAAGATTTCAACTGCCTCGCGACGCGCCCATTCAGCTGCTTTCTCATCTCCCGGCTTGAATGCCGCAAGCGCATTGCTGAGTTCGTAGATTTTGGCAACAGCGCGGTTGAACCCCAGCTGATCAAGGTCGGCTGTGATTGCCTCAAGTGCTTTGTGAACCGTCTGACGAAGTTCCTCCGCCGGTGCATCAAGTTCGGGCATGGGTGTGCCAACCAGTGCAAGGTCGTCGAGTGTTGTCTGAATCAACCGCCACAGGCGCTGAGTGAAGCGCCAGGCTCCTTCAACACCTTTCTCGGTCCATTGGACATCGCGTTCTGGAGGGCTGTCAGACAGCATGAACCAGCGGGCTGTATCTGCGCCATATTGATCAATGATGGCAGAGGGGTCGACCGTGTTCCGTTTGGACTTCGACATCTTTTCAATGGCGCCAACTTTGACGGGAGCCCGATTGCCGCCGTCGTCCAAGTAGGGCGTGTCGCCATCCCAAACGAGTTCATCGGGAGCGACCCAGCGGCCATCCGTGGCTTTGTAAGTCTCGTGAGTCACCATGCCCTGCGTAAAGAGGCCTGCGAAAGGCTCACGGATATTCATATGTTCCGTTGCCTTCATGGCGCGGGCGTAAAAACGCGAATAGAGCAGATGCAGAACGGCATGTTCGACGCCGCCTATATATTGGTCAACGGGCAGCCAATGGTTTGCGAGATCTGGCACAGTTGGGCTGTCTGCGCGCGGTGCAGTGAAGCGTGCGAAATACCAAGACGAGTCGACAAAGGTGTCGAATGTATCTGTTTCCCGGACCGCGTCTTTGCCACATTCCGGGCAGGGGACATGTTTCCAGGTGGCATGATGTTCCAACGGATTACCAGGCTTGTCGAAGGTCACATCCTCAGGCAACACAACAGGCAGTTGGTCTTTAGGAACCGGGATCGTGCCGCAGGCGTCGCAGTGCACTACCGGGATCGGGCAGCCCCAATAGCGCTGACGCGAAATGCCCCAATCGCGCAGGCGGTAATTCACTGTTCCTTCGCCGAGGCCAAGTGATTCCAGTTTTTCAATTGCGGCCCGTTTGGCAGCCTCTACTTCCAGTCCGTTCAGGAAGTCGGAGTTGACGGCGACGCCATCGCCATCAAACGCGGCATCGCTTGCATCTTGTTCGGTGATAAAGGCTGCGAGATCGTCACCTTCCAACCTTTTTGGCGCCACGACAGTGGTGACGGGCAGGTCGTATTTGCGGGCAAAATCCAGGTCGCGCTGGTCATGGGCGGGGCAGGCAAAAATGGCGCCTGTGCCGTATTCCATGAGCACGAAGTTCGCCACATAAACAGGCAGCGTTGCACCTTCTATGAAAGGGTGCCTGGCCTTGAGCCCGGTATCAAACCCGCGCTTCTCTGCCTTTTCAATGGCTTCTTCGCTGGTGCCAAGCTGTTCGCATTCGCGAACGAAGCTGGTGAGATCGCTATTGGTTTCTGCGAGTTCTTTTGTCAGCGGGTGCCCGGGTGACAGGGCACAGAAACTCGCCCCGAACAGAGTGTCGGGCCTTGTCGTGAAAACCTCCAGCGGTGCCTCGCGACCTTCAATCGGAAATTGAACGTGGGCCCCTTCGGATCGTCCGATCCAGTTCCGCTGCATTATGCGGACCTTGTCTGGCCAGCGCTCCAGTTCGTCAAGCCCGGCCAGTAGATCATCGGCCATATCAGTGATCTTGAAAAACCATTGGGTTAGCTCACGGCGCTCAACCAGGGCGCCGGATCTCCACCCACGGCCGTCAATGACTTGCTCATTGGCCAGAACCGTCATATCGACCGGATCCCAGTTCACCTGAGCTGTTTTCCGGGTTACGAGACCGGCGTCCAGCATGTCCAGGAAAAGCACTTGTTCTTGGGCATAATAGCTCGGGTCGCAGGTGGCGAACTCCCGGCTCCAATCGATAGCCAAGCCCATCTGTTTAAGCTGGCCGCGCATCGCATCAATATTCTTGTAGGTCCAATCGCCTGGATGAACATTGTTCTCCATGGCGGCGTTTTCCGCGGGCATGCCAAACGCATCCCATCCCATGGGGTGCAGGACGTCATAGCCTTGTGCTTTCCTGAACCGCGCGATGACATCGCCCATGGTGTAGTTGCGCACATGGCCCATATGAATGCGCCCGGACGGGTAGGGGAACATTTCCAGGACGTAGTATTTTCCGGCACTTCCCTCCCGTGGCTGATCAGGCGCGTGAAAGGTCTGAGAGTCTTCCCAGAGTTTCTGCCATTTCGTTTCTGTGGTTTTCGCGTTGTAGCGATCAGCGGACATGTGAGCTCTTCAATTCAGGAAAACTGGATAGGTGGGCGTCGGCAGCAAGCTTAGCTCCCTCCCTCTGCCTCTTTTGCATCGGAATGCAAATTGGGGCAAGGCTCACATGGGCCGTCAATTCAGAACAACGGGCTTTGGTCAGAACAAACGGCTCTGGCTGGTCATTCGAGGGAATTCTGGTCGGTGTGTTTGGGATGGCAGGGAAGGCAACTTAGCCGTCATCTGCCTCCAATGTGTTGACCCGAAGTTCTCTGGCTCTCATGAGGATCGCATTTTCCAACTGGACGCTTGTCGCGGCGTTGGCTCCTGCATCACGCCATTCGTTACCCGCTCGTTCCTGACGGAAAACAGACACTTTGAGACCATCAGCGCGGAGCCGCTTATCCAGAATATAGACGGTGAGTTTGAAGCGCTCCGTCGGTGAGGCTGGATCAGAGTACCATTCAGTAATGATTACGCCACCGAAAGGATCCGCAGAAGCCAAGGGAACAAAGGAAACAGTGTCGAGGGATGCGCGCCAAAGGAAGCTGTTGACGCCAATTCCGCCACCGCCGCTTGGCCCCTCGCTTTTGTTGCCGCCAAACAGAACCAGACCATCTTCACCGAAAATGCTCTCACGCTGGGCATTGGGGTCCGGGTTTGGGTCCGGCGGACCACTTCCCTGGTTTGATGGGTAGCTTGAGCTGCCGCCGCTGCAGGCGGCAAGCATAAATGCGAGGCTGATTGCCGCTAGAAACTTAATAGTTGATCCAGACTTTGCAGTCGTGTCTGACCCTGCAGCAAATAAAGGTGAAAAACTCATCGTCGACTTGGCCTCTAGCTTTCTCGGCGTTTCCCACGTGCAGCCATGTTTTGGCGCCCGCCTTACTTCTATTTTGCTCACCGTGACCGAAAGTCTGATCGTGAGCAAGTTTTCCCTCTGATTTCAGGCGTTTATATCGACTAAAGGTGATTGCGTCTATGGCAGAAGTGCTGAGTAATTCATCACACCTTCCTGGCTCCATGGCGTGCATCACCCCGATGTGTGCAACGCGACGAAGGGTTGGATGCGGTTCCCGTGTTTCGCTGGCGATCAACCTGGTGCAGATTGGTCACATGTCTATTGGGTCGGGAAGGCCGCGTCGCAGATTCTCTTCAGGTTTCAAGCCTATGGAGGCCAGTAGCACTTTGTTAACCATATGGAAACCACTTGTGACGTTTACGCAACATCGCGTCAGTTTTGAGGCAAAACGGAGCTACCTTTGCTTGACGATGGCACCCTACTCGGGATTAATCGGCATACGCGCTTGGGGGGCATTTAAGTCGGCCCGGCGGTGAAGTGGACCAGAGCAGTGGTGCTTTCAATTGAAAGCGGGTTCCGTTGATTTGGACATTTTGTATTTGAACAGCTAATTGCTGAACTGCGAGGAACAAATGAAAAAGACACTTCTTGGGACGACAGCTCTCGTCTCGGCTGGTCTGGTAGCCGGTCCGGCTCTTGCGAGCGATCCGCTCACCGTTACGGTTAGTGGTTCCGTTATCACGGGCTTCTATTTCGTAGACAATGACTCAACAACTGTTGCTGCTGTAACGACTGACTATGACGACACGAAAGTCGCCGTTGTCGCTCGTAACATCGACATCAATGCTGAAGGTACACTGGACAACGGTCTTGTTGCTGGTGCTAACCTCAAGCTGCAGTTGAGCGATGACGAAGGTGGTACCGCAACAGACGATGCGACTTTCTCTGAAGTCTATGCATATCTTGAAGGCGGTTTCGGTCGTCTTGAGCTTGGTGCAACAGATGGTGCAGCGTTCAAGATGCACTACACGTCGCCTTGGTTCGTTCCAGGCAACGGTGTTGACTCACCAAACATCTACAACATTCAGAATGTTGCGAGCTCGATCTCTTCACGGACATCGACTTTCTCTCTGCTTGCTGAAGATGACAACAAGATCTCATACTTCACGCCTCGCCTCGCTGGCTTCCAGCTTGGTGCATCATTCACGCCAGACACAGCTAACAATGACCCAGCTGCAAACGGCTTTGGTGTAAGCGCTCAGAACAGCTCAACTGAAGATGTTATGGAAATCGCTCTGAACTATGCAGGCGAATTCGGTGGTGTATCAGTTGGTGCAGACGTCTTCTACGTAACAGGTGAAGCAGCCATTCCTGGTGCTGATGATCCTGAAGAGCGCGGCGTTGGTGCAAGCCTTGGCTGGGGTGGTTTCACACTCGGCGGTGCTTACACTCAGGTTGAGAATGTTGTAGCTGGTACGCAGCGTACAGTTACTGTTGCTTCCAATGGCAACGAGACAGACTCTTGGACTGTTGGTCTTGCTTATGGCACAGGCCCTTGGACAGTTGGTGCTGCTTACTTCGAATCTGAAGCAGAGAACACAATTGGTACCGACATTGGTTCCAATGAGTTCATCCAGGTCGGTGGCGGTTACTCGCTCGGCGCTGGTGTTGACCTCGGTCTGGACGTTCAGTTCATCGAAGACCAGGCTGGTGCGGGCGCGACATCTGTCGACAGCACATCTGCCGGTGTTGTTCTGGCAATTTCTTTCTAAGAAATTTCCGAACTTACAGTTTGAGAGAGCGGGTTTCGGCCCGCTCTCTTTTTTTGTCTGTCTTTTGGTTCCGGGGTGCTTTGTGCTAAAAAGCCCATCCCCTGTTTCTTGATAAGTCCCATGGAGGGCCCTTGATGGGCGGCATTATCTGGCTCGCGTCCTATCCAAAGTCCGGCAACACGTGGATGAGATCGTACCTGCATAATTTGTTACGTAACTCGGCCGAACCGGTGGACATCAATGAGCTGGACCATTTTTGCATTGGGGAATCTTCGTCAGGCCAGTATCGCAAATACACAGCAACACCTGTTGATCAGATCGATCACGAAACGCTCGCGAAATTGCGTCCTAAAGTTCAGGACGACTACACACACTATTTCCCTGACTCTGTCTTTGTGAAAACCCACAATTTTCTGGGCGAGTGGCACGGGGTGCCGCTGCACAATATGGATGTCACTGTCGGCGGCATTTACGTTGTCCGCAATCCGCTCGATATTGTGTTGTCGATGACGCATCATTTCGGGGATGACATAGATGGCACAATCCGCCGGATGGCGAATGAAGGTGCATTGACGGAAGCCGGGAGCACGCACGTACCAGAATTTCATTCGTCATGGTCCACCCATGTAAAGAGCTGGACCGGCCAGCCAAATCCGCAACTCTTGGTCGTCCGTTACGAGGACCTGCAAGCCAAACCGCGCAAGTTCTTTAAGGAGGTTGCAGGTTTCCTGGGACTGAAGGTCAAGAAGGAACGCCTTGAGCGTGCCATCCGCAACTCTTCATTCAAGGCGCTTAAACGCCAGGAGGAGCAGAAGGGCTTTAAGGAGAAGTCTGAGTTTGCCCAATCCTTCTTTCGGGAGGGCAAAACAGAGCAATGGCGTGACGCGCTTAGCGATGACCAGATCAAACAGATCATCTCCGACCATCGGGAGCAGATGGAACGATTCAATTACATTCCTGAAGGCTACTAGGGCGCAGAGACTGATGCCCAGCCCGACAGTTTGGGGATATTCCTCAATCGTTTTAGAGACAAAGCAGTAACACCCCCCAAAGCATAGATGGGTATCCTGGCAGTGGCTGTCAGGCGCGCAAGCCTGATCACGCCAAGTGTTTGTGTGCCGGGATGACTCCCCGTGGGGAAAACCGGCGAGACCAGCGCAGCATCTGCGCCCGCCCGCGACGCGGCTCTAAGCTCTGGCTCATCGTGGGCTGCCGCAGTAATGATCCAACCGGCCTTCTGGCGGTGGCTCCAAACATCTCCGCGCTTCGTCATCCAGGAGGGCAGGTGCAAGCCGTCGGCCCCGACGCAGCTCGCCAGCCCATAGTCACCGGCTATGAGAAGGCGAACCTTCCTTGCCCTGGTTGCTTCTCGAAGACAGAGTGCAAGCGACAGGCGGTCTGGCTTGGGCAGCTCATAATGCCTTAAGATCAACGCATCGGCTGCGCTCAAGGTTTTCAACTGCTCAAATGGATCACCTCCTCGCGCAGTATCCGTCAGCACAAACCGATTAGGAAGTAGGGTGTGCCCGCTTGTCATGGCCGATGTCCGCGCATAGTCTGCGCCCCATGTCCAATATTGAAGCCGTTACTGCCGAGCGCCTGGCCTCGGTCCAACAGACAATTGCAGAAGCTGAGAAGCAAGCTGGTCGTGCCGCCGGTGCCGTGACGTTGGTCGCAGTCTCCAAGACGTTTCCGGCAGACGATATCCGATCTGTACTCGACGCTGGACAGCGCGTCTTTGGCGAAAACCGTGTTCAGGAAGCTCATGGAAAATGGCCTGACTTGCTTGAGCAATATGCGAAGGTTGAGCTGCATCTTATCGGCCCGCTGCAAAGCAATAAAGTCGGCGAGGCTGTTTCTCTTTTTGATGTAATTGAAACGCTGGACCGGGAGAAACTCGCTCGGGCTTTGGTAGTAGAACGCGACAAGGGCCACACGCTGCCAGATCTGTTTGTTCAGGTGAATACGGGCGCTGAACCTCAAAAGGCGGGGATCTTGCCGCAAGAGGCTGACGCGTTTATCGCGCATTGTCGCGATGAGCTGGGCTTGCCTGTTGTGGGCCTCATGTGTATTCCGCCTGTGGACGAGGAGCCGGCTCTTCATTTTGCATTGCTCGAAAAAATAGCTGTCCGAAACGGTCTCTCTTTGCTCAGCATGGGCATGAGCAGCGACTTTGAAACAGCGATTGAATTTGGGGCGACCCATGTGCGGGTTGGGAGTGCCATTTTTGGGGCGCGGACGCCAACCTAGTTCAGTCGTCGAGCTCAATTTCCACGACTGTATCTTGGCCACAGTTCATCAGGACACGGACTATTTCGTGTTGAGGTAGCGCAACGCACCCCTCTGTTGCACAAAGTTCCCCGTCCTTTTCTTTTGCCACATGGAAGAAAATGGCACTTCCCTTGTGAGGCACAACTGGGTCGTCATTGTGACCCAGGACTACACAGATATTGTAGAGCTCGTCCTCTCGCCAGAGGCTTTCAGCGCTGGCGGCATAAGGCAGCTCTATTGGTTCATTGTAGTGTGGATCTGTTGGGTCGTCGCACCAGCCATCTGCGTGGGTGATGGGTTTGGTGACGAGATTGGTTTCGGGGTCGCTTAGCCGGTCTGGACGATAGAGAACGCGACGCAGGGGCCAGCTGCCTGCTGGTGTTGCACCGTCTCCCTCTTTCTTTTGCTCAATGGATATAATCCCGCTGCGTCCCAAGGCGCAGGGCAGGGTCTCCCCGTTAAAAGTCAGGGTTCCGGTTGAGGCGCCCGGTTTGCCGCGCACAAAGATCTTCATGATGTGAGCCTAAAAAGGAAAGCCGGGCGCTACAAGCGTACGCCAGGCAACTGCTAGTAGGTTGGGTCGTCGATATGCTTCAGTACATCATACTGATCCAATGCCAGGGCCATGGCGGCCGCGACACCGTTTTGTTCATTCTCTATCGTCGCGTGCTGTCTTGTCGGCGCGCGGGGTGCCCTCTCATCGGGGGCGGTGAGCAGTGCGTTAAAGGCTTCGGCGCTGAGGCTTGGCAAGGGAGCGTTGGCCTGCGCGTTGAGCGTGTCGGCAGCGACTGGGGTGGCCGGCGTTGTTGGTTGGGTGCTGTCGCGGGATGTCGCTGCTGTCATTGTCGGCGGTGTATCTGAACTTTGAAACATTGACATCACATGCCCGCCCAGATCATCGCCGGTCACCTGTTCGATAACGGCTTCCGCGACTGAGATGCCTGCACCAATTGGCCCCCCATAGATAGCGCCGCCGACAATGCGCGCGGCAGGTTCCATCTCGTCTCCGGTCATCTCTCGATACAGAGTTGAAATGACGGGAAGGTGTTGCAGCGGGTTGATCATGTCCAGGAAATCATCGAAGGAAAACCCATCATCGCTGGTGTCTG